>VBKX01000229.1 GCA_005879435.1 Deltaproteobacteria bacterium | reverse complement strand
AAGAAGCACGGGAATTTCTTGGAAAAAAACTGACGGAATTAAGAGAAAAAGTTGTCAAAGCTGAAAACGAGCTCAACAAGTTTAGCCAACAGCATGGCGTGGTTTCTCTGGAGAAAGGCGAGAACATCGTTGTCGATCGGCTCGTCGACTTGAACAAACAGCTGACTGGCGTGAGGTCCGAACGGATCCAGGCAGAGTCGCTTTACCAAATGACGCGAAACAAAAACTCGGAGTATTTAGCCCAGGTCCTCACCAATCCGCTGATTCTACAGATTAAAGGGACTTTGGCAAATCTCGAAACCGAGAAGGGCCGTCTGTCGAGTATCTATACAGCTGAACATCCGCGCATTCAGGAGTTGAACCAGCAGATCGGCGAGGCAAAAAGAGGTTTAGCCAGCGAGGTCGCTAACATTGTGCGTGGCATCGAGTCAAATTATTCCGCCGCCCGCAACCGTGAGCAAGCGCTGGAAGCCGAGGCCAAGAAGCAGCAAGACACCGCCCTCGACCTTAAAGAAGTCGGCGTCAATTATGCCGTTCTGAATGAGGAGGTCGTGGTCAATCGCGGACTCTACGACAACGTGCTGAAGCGAATGAATGAGACCAGTGTGGCCAATGATCTTGCGGCGTCGAATATCCAAGTCGTGGAGCGCGCCGAGATGCCGACGAGTCCGTCCTCTCCTAAGACGGCGAGAAATCTGCTCGCCTCCATGGTCCTTGGCCTTTTCCTGGCAGTGGCATTCGCGTTTTTCTTGGAATACATGGATGCCACGATGAACACGCCACAACAAGTTTGGGCCGCTGTGTCTTTGGCCACCTTGGGGGTCGTTCCGCATCTTCGATCTTTGCAGCAGCGCTATCACCCCATGCTTGCGGAAAATGTGTCAACGAATCGGATGGGTCCGGCGACGCCTCCGGAGGACGCGGTCGGAAAAGAAATTGTCGTGGCGCATGATCAGTTCTCTATGATGGCCGAATCATATCGCTCGATTCGTACCGCGCTTATGCTCTCTCAAGCGGAACGTCCGCCGAAGGTGATTTTGATGACCAGCCCCTGTCCGAATGAAGGGAAAACGGTCACCACGCTGAATTTGGGAATTGCACTCGCGCAAAGCGGCAAAAGAGTTTTGGCCATCGACGCCGACCTGCGCAAGGGCCGCTGCCATCAGCTGTTGCATTGCAGAAGGTCTCGCCAACGTGCTGACAGGAAGTGTCGATGTGAAAAAGGCGATCCAGGAGACAGCGATCAACGATTTTTACTTGTTGCCGCGGGGCGCACTGCCACCCAATCCAGCCGATCTTTTGATGTCCCAGACAATGCGCGACATTCTAAACGAGCTACGTAGCTCGTTCGATTTTATCGTAGTTGATTCGCCGCCGATCATCGCTGTCAGCGATGCTGCGGTTCTTTCCGCGATATGTGACGGTGTGGTGCTTGTCTTCAACGGCGAGAGAACCACGACCCAGAGCGCGCGACGGGCCATGGAGCGGCTCGACAAAATCGGTGCGCGCATTCTGGGCGTTATTCTCAACGGCATCGATATTAGAGATCCGGAATATATGGATTATCGTTCTTACTATCCATCCTACTCCGCTGCTGGGGACGATTCAGATTCCGATTTCGAAAGGGCGTAATCCGGAGATTGTTTCCTCAGGCTTGGTTTCTCCTTGGTGCCCTTTCAGGGTAGGCCGTGCTCTCTATTGAGCCGACCGTGAAATCTGTGCTCTAGGGTTGGTGCTTCGAGAAGTTGAAAGGCTCCTGTTGATTACAATGAGACGGTTTCAGTCGCGCGCCGTGCGCGAGCGAAAGAGCGGCCATCGGCGTCGTTTGCTGCTTCAATATCGGCGCTTACCGATCATCGCGCTGCACGTGGCGCTGATCGCGCTGTCTAATTACTTGGCGTTTTGGCTGAAGTTCGATGGGCGCATCCCTATGAATGAGACCGCGCTTTTTCTTAACCTGCTGCCTTGGCTCGTTCTGATCCGTTGCCTAACTTTCATCCCGTTTAAACTGTTTATGGGATTGTGGCGTTATACAAGCGTCCTGGAATTGCGCAATATTATCATCGCCTCGGCTCTGGGCAGCCTGGTGTTTTACGGTTTTGTCCACGGTTATTTGAAGCAGATCGATTATCCACGCTCGATCTTTATCATTGATACGCTGTTGTTGATCTTTTTGATGGGAGGCGTGCGTTTATCGCGACGGCTTCTTTCAATGACGCGACACCTCGAGGGCGGACGGAAAGTCCTGATTTACGGAGCGGGTGATGCGGCGGAGATGAACCGTTACGATCCAATCGGTTTTGTCGACGACAACCCGGCGAAGATCGGTCAACAGATTCACGGCGTTCCGGTTCTGGGCTCCCGCGACGATATCGCCCGGATTATCGACGTCCATAAACCGGACGAAATTCTGCTGGCGATCCCCAGCGCCTCGGGCGCACAGATCAGGAGAATATTGAACGATGTCGTAGCATTCAAAGGCCCGATCAAAACCCTTCCCTCGCTCGATAAGCTACCAAACAATCGAGTTGGCGTCAGTCAGATTCAAAATCTCTCGGTTGAAGATCTGCTCGACCGCTTGCCTGTGGGTCTGGATCTGGGCCCCGTTCACGATCTGGTGCGTGGCAAAAATGTTTTGATCACGGGCGCCGGAGGGTCCATTGGCTCGGAGTTAAGTCGCCAAATCGCTAAATTTCAACCCGCGCAAATCATTCTATTGGATAATGCTGAGAGCGCGCTTTACAACATAGACAACGAGTTAAAGCGTTCGTTCCCGAAT
>VBKX01000228.1 GCA_005879435.1 Deltaproteobacteria bacterium | reverse complement strand
ACCCTGCTTCTTGAGCATCGTGGCGTAGGCGTACCCGGCATAGGTTGCATCCACGGTTCCGAGCACCAAGGATTGGACCATCACCGACTCATCGCCGACGATGCGTAAGTTGATGCGATCCCGTTTGGGTTCCAGGCCCCAATGTTCGAGAACTAGTTGGGTGATCATCCAGACGCCACCGCCGATACTCTGGATGCCGATGTTTTTGCCTTTGAGATCGGCGGGGGACTGAATCGCCGGCGCCGCGACCATGGTGCCGTTGAGCTGGTTCGCCAAACCGGCGACGAAAACCAGATCGAGCCCGCCCGCCATCGCGCCGAGCGCGGAACCATTGGCAGAGCCGGAATAAAACTGCGCCTCGCCCGCCGACAAAGCCGATAATGCCACGGCACCGTTGCGCATGAAGATCAACTGGACGTCAAGATCGTACTTACGGAAAAATCCCTGATCGCGCGCGACGAGCAGCGCTCCCGCGCCGCGCTCGTTGAGAGATGAATAGGCGATCACAATCCTATTCGCGGACGTCGCCGCACGGGAAACTCCGGCCCACGCAACAAGCAGCACCAGACCCACACAGGCCACCGATGGTAACTTCTTCAATGGATTCTCCAGATAAATAATCTTTGCAGCGCCATTTGCCTTGTTCGCACCCAATCTACATACGACTAATCTATCTTCCTTTCTCATGAACCGGCGTGGTTCACAATCCTTCCTTCTCCAACTTTCGCGCGATGCGGTCGTCGACGAGATCATCGACTCTGAGTTTGGCAAACTTTGCATCGCTCTTGGCGAGAAGTTGGAGCGCGCTTTGGATCCCCTCTTTCGTCGGTACAATGCTCCGATCGTAGAGTAGCCGTATCCGGTTGTACAGATCTTCGCCGTTGTCCGTCGGCGCCAGCCGCAGCCATTTCCTCAAGCTGCGGATAACCGCGGCCTGGTTACTCTTATCCTGAATGAAACGATTCGCTCGGATCAGCGCCCTGAGCGTCTTCTCTACCACGTCGGGCGAACTCTCTAGGAAACGGCGTGACGCCACCAATCCCGTGCCTTGATACTTGATGTTGAGGGTCGGCAGCTCGACCAGGATACGGCCGCCCTTTTGTGAAATGACCCGGCTATAGGTATAACCCAGCACCGCGCCGTCGACGACACCCGTCATCACCGCCTGCGCCAAGACCGAGTCGTCGCCGATAGCGCGGATCTGAATTTTGTCACGTTCGGTATTGAGGCCCCAGTGATCGAGCAAGATTTGCGTAAACATCCAGATGCCGCCGCCGATGCTTTGGACACCGAGAGTCTTCCCTTTTAAATCCTCCGGCGCGCGCACCTTCGTCGAGACGGCGAAATAGCCATCCAGCCGATTGATAAAGCCAGCGACAAAAACAATATCGAGGCCACCGGCCATCGCTCCTAGCGATGCTCCCGTCGCCGACACGCTGTAGAACTGCGCTTCCCCCGATGCGATAGCGGCGATCGCCACCGGGCCGTTACGCACCTGGACGACATCGACATCCACGCCCTGTTCTTCGAAGAAGTGTTGATCCTGAGCGACGAATAAAAGACCCGCTCGCTCGCTGAAATCGGCAAAGACCAGTGACAGTTTTCTAGTCGGCGTCGCTGCCGTGACGGCGAAGCCGAGCGAATGAATGATTGCCAGCGACAACACGAGCCGTGTCGCTAAAATGAATAAATGCCGTGACGACATCGCTCACCCTCCTTCGCCTCATGGCGTGCCTCGGTGCGGAATAGAAATCGAATTCGCATAAGTCGACCGTACCGCGCGTAATATTGACCATCTTGCGGTCACTCAACAGTGGCGTCGTCGTTGTCGCGCCTGAACTGCTCGATCTCGGCCCTTCCGTTACGCCTAATATTCGGTTACGGATCCGCGCCTCCGGCAGCCGTTTCGAGGCGATGATTCTACGAGTGGGCGTGAATTCGTGGTGAAATATCTTTGAGAACCTCTTCAGCGCCTTCGCATTTTTTGAAGTTGACGCTGCGAAAGATCTCTTGTCGGGTCGCGATTTCTAAGTGCCCGCAGGTGCGATAGGCCCGCAGAAGTTTAACGTCGACCAGGTCGTCGGCTCCCAGGCTCACCGGCGGTCGAGGCCAGAAAAACATCAGCTCGATCTCACGCGGTCGGATACCCACCGCATGAAAGCGCAAATACATTGACGAACCCAAAAACCACACAGCCAAAGCTCCAGCAATCACGAAAAACCACGCTTGGCGCCCTGAACGGGAACGCCGTGGAACC
>VBKX01000226.1 GCA_005879435.1 Deltaproteobacteria bacterium | reverse complement strand
TCTGCTCGAAGACTTTGTCGGATTCGTTGAAAGCCTTTTCGACATCGCCCTTTTTCGCGCGCAGCAAGCTCTGCACGTTGCGCAACTCAGGCGCTTTCGTTTCCGGCGCTTCGTACGAAGCATAGTCGGGATGGATTAACGGCGCCTCGGGCTTTAGCGCCTCCAAGGGATCGAAGACCGCCGACAGCTCTTCATACACAACGTCGATGAGGCTGAGCGCTTCTTCGGCTGTGTCCTTGTCGATTGCCGCCACCGCCGCCACCTTGTCGCCGACGAAGCGCACACGGTCGCGGGCCAATATCGGCAGATCGGCGAGCGTCCTGCCGGTAAGCTTCGGACTAACGTCTTGTGCAGTCATGACGGCCTTGACGCCTGGGAGACTGCGCGCGCGGCTCGCGTCGATCTTGACAATTCGGGCGTGCGCCAAGGGGCTACGCAGAATCTTGCCCCAGAGCATGTCGGGGCGAATGACGTCTGCCGTAAAATGCGCTTCTCCGGTAACTTTCCCCCAGCCGTCTTCACGCGGTAGCGCGCGGCCGAGCACGCGAAATTTTGCCATCTGTTGTTTTGACTTTCGTTGTCAGAGATTTAACAGCCCTGCCCATTTTTCCCGAATCTGTTTTTTGAACTCGGCGCTCGATTCAGCGACTTTGGGAAAGCGGTTTCGTAAAGCAAACGGACGGCAGGCGTCGATCACCGCGCAGGAACTCGTGTGGCCGGCGTTTTCGTCGAAACGCGAGCGCACCATCGGATCGAGAAAATTCGCCCGGGTGTGGTCGATGAGCGTGATCGAACGGATCGGATCACTCCGCGTGCACACCGCCCACATCACGTCTTCGAGGTTCATGACATCGATATCGTCGTCGACGACGATCACGTAGCGGGTGGGGTGAGAAGGCTGGAGGAGCTGGGAGGCAACGATCGCGGCCTGGCGCGCCTGGCCGTCGTAGGTCTGCTTGAGACTGACCAAGGTCAGAAGATTCGCCCCGCCCGACTCCGGCCGGTACACGCCGGTGATACCGCCGATTCTGGCCCGCTCGAGCAGTTCCCAAAGATTGGCCGATTTGATGATCGAATGACGGTAGGTGCTGTCGTGCGGCGGGCGCCCGGGCCATGCCCCCAAGATGATCGGATCGTTGCGATAATAAACCGCCTTGACTTGGATGACCGGTTCCGGCCTGGCATCGCTGACGTAGTAGCCCGGCCATTCGCCGAACTTTCCTTCGCTCTTGAGCTCGTTGGGATGGAGAAAACCCTCGAGTACGATTTCGCTGAAGGCTGGCAAAGGCAGACCCGTCAAACGTCCGGTGACCACGGGAATTCGTTCTCTCAACACCGAGCCGACATAATTGTACTCGGGCACCTGCGGCGGCAGAGAAAAAGAGCCGGCGAAGAGAAACACCGGATGGTGCCCGGCGGATATTGCGATCGGGCAAGGCTCTCCGGCTTTCCAATAGCTCTCCATAATGATTCGGCCATGATGGCCGGGGGCAATAAAAATCCCGGCGGACTTCTCGTCGTGAATCATCACCCGGTAGGTGCCGAGATTGACCCAGTCGCCGTGGCGCTCGCGCATGATCGCCACCGAGCCGGTGCCGATGTAGCGCCCGCCGTCGTCGTGGTGCCAGAGCGGCGCGGGAAATTTGAGCAGGTTGACCTGCTCCCCTTCGTCGACATTTTGAAAGACCGCTCCTTCCTTGACCGGTATCGGTGGAAACTCGTCGAGCTCATCGGTCCAGCCGCGCATTTTATCCTTCATGCTGCGGATCAAATCCAAGCCTTCAAGATCGAGCGGCATGCCCAAGGTCAGCGACAACCGCTTGGCGCTCGACATCGCTCCGGCCAGGAGGCGAAATCCCGCGGGATAATCCTTGATCTTGTCGAACAGCAACGCCGGTCCGCGCGCCTTGGCGTTGAGCTCGACCACGGTGCCGATTTCCTTGTTCCAGTCGGCGCCGTCGACGGCCTTGAGCTCGCCGTGCGCTTCCACATCAGTTAGCCAGGATCGCAAATCAGTTTTCATCTCTTTGCTCCCGAGTCTTCGAGCTACTGGCAAGATTCATTTCATTTCCCGCAGCACTTCTTCAATGAAGCGCGGTTCAACAAACTTTCTAAAATCCACCGGGCCGCGCGCCTTCAGATCCGGCACGCTTTCCCACGCAGTCTGGATGCCGTTTAAATCGGGCGTGGGCTCGGCGCGGACGTTCTTGCTGCCGTCCTCGTAAATGCTGTCGAGGTCCGCTGCGGAGACTTTGTGGATCTCTTTCAGATAGGCCTTGGCTACTTCCGGATTGGTCTTCCAAAATTTGATTCCATGGACCAGTCCGGCCACCGCCCCCTTAACCAGCCGCGGCTGTTCGCGGATCAGTTTTTCCTACGCCATCAATCCGCTGTTTGCGAATCTGGTTTTAATCGTCGAGAGATCGAAGATGACGTTGAGCCCGGCATTTCTGGCCACCGGCACAAACGCCGGCGTCACCACGGCGTCATCCACACCACCACTGATCAATGCCGCGGAGCGCGCCGCCGAATTGCCGATCTGAAGAACTTGCACGTCACGCTCCGGGTCCATGCCCCACTGACGGATAAGAAACCGAGTCTCGATGTCCGAGAACGCGCCGTAGCGGCTGACCGCAATCTTTTTGCCCTTCATCTCCTTCGGCGAATTGATGCCCGAGCGAGCGACAAACAGATGCTGGAACCGGTCGATGTTCACGGTGAGGATCTTGAGAGGCGCGCCGGCGGCAATCGCATTCAAAATGTCACTGACGGAATTATTGGCAATGAGCGCCGAACCGGAGACCACCGTCTGCGCTGCCAACACGCCGCTCGGGACATAGATCATGGTCAAGTCGAGACCTTGTTTCTTGAAGAAACCCCGTTTCTGGGCGAACCTGATCACCTCGACGATTCCACCGGAACCCGACGAGACAAAATTAACCGGCGTCAGCTCGGCAGCCCGGATCTGTTGACCGGCACAAACGAGAATAAAAAAGACGCTGACAAGAATCCTTCTCCAACCCATGTCTCTCCTCTGTCGCTCGCTCTCGGCTATTCGTCGGATATTTGGCCGCGGCTTCTTCGAAGCTATCATTTTTGCTTGCAGCCGCGAGACCTGCTGATCAATGATCATTTCCCTATCTCCCAACTTCATATCAATTGCACCTTCACACACGCAAATGTTTTCGAGGAACGGCGAAGATGCGCCGCCACTCCGGGACGCTGACCAAAAAGCTCGAAGTTGCGCCACGACGTGATGATTTTCGTCGGTCGAAAAGTTAAAACCGCGCTGCTCTGCGTGGCGCTCGTCGTGAACGTAACAAATTGCACCGACTGATCGACGGCTGCTTGACAATCCAAACCGCTAGACCCTATTAAGGAATGAAATTTTTATTGCGAGACCGGAGGAAGCAGGATGGACGAAATCGTATATAAACCTCAGAAAGCGGCCTATCTGCGCTGGATGGAGCAGGAAGGTATTCCGATTTTTGACGGACTTGCGGTCGAGGATGTCACCGAACTGCCGCGTAAGCCCTGGGCGCGCATGGGTGGGAGCGGCTCTTATATTCAGCTCAAGGGCAGTGGCGGCGTTACGGGTATGTACGTTGTCGAAATTCCTCCGGGCGGCGCTCTAGAGCCTGAAAGACACATGTACGATGAGCTGCTGTACGTTCTTAAAGGACGCGGCAGCACCGAGGTTTGGTACGATGGAATGCGCAAGCAAGCGTTTGAATGGTCCGAGGGAAGCCTCTTTGCGCCGCCGTTGAACACATGGCATCGGCATTATACGGCGCGCGCGAGTCGGCGTTTCTCCTGGCGGTCACGACCGCGCCCATCATCATGGATTTTTTCCGCGATCCGGATTTCGTTTTCAACAGCAGTCATGCGTTTAAGTCCCGCTACAACGGCGAAGAATCTTATTTTGCGATGAGCGACCGGCGTTACAAGGCGACTCGCACAAGCATGTGGGACACGAACTTTATCGCTGATGCGCGCGTTGCGACGGTCGAGAGCGCGCCTTACAAAGTCGCCGAGGGAGGAATCACCTGCTTTGAGATGGCCGATAACAGTTTAATCGGTCATATTTCTGAGTGGCCGTCGGGCATTTACCACAAAGCCCACTATCACGCGGCAGGAGCGATTCTTCTCGTCGTACGCTCCCACGGATATATCTACATGTGGCCCAAAGAATTAGGAGTACGCCCATTTCAAAACGGCAAAGGCGACCAGGTGGTGAAATGCAACTGGAAACCGGGCAGTATTTACAGCCCCCCCGATGGCTGGTTCCACACGCACCTCAATAGCGGCCCAGAGCCGGCAAGACACATTGCGCTCCGGCTTGGCAGCCGCAAGAATCCCACAACCATTCATGACGCGAGCACCCGCAACAACCGAGAAGGTCCGACGACCAGCTTACGCGAAGGCGGCACACTCATCGAGTACGAGGACGAAGATCCGGAAATTCGCCGGGTGTTTTTGGAAGAGTGTAAAAAGAACAAGGTCGAGTCCAGAATGCCGCCGATTACTTACCGTAACGATCCGCTGATTGTTGACTGATGCATCCGGTCTCGGGGAGGTGTCATAGACGCCTCCCCGTTTTGATCATTCCAGCCTGCGGTCCAATTCACTGACGCAGTCGGTTCGACTTATTGGCTACCGAAAACCTCTTGCAGCAGAGGTTGTAAACTATCTTTCACTTGCATGGCAGCCTTTGTGTAAGTCTTGATAGCTCCCGGCAGCGGTACTCTCCATGGCTCCGTGTGATCCGTGGGCACATCCAACCGAGCGCTCACATAACCATTCGCGCGGGCAAAGATGGTCTGGCCTTCTTTAGACAAAAGCCAGTTAATGTAGATTCTGGCCGCATTGGGATTCGGCGCTCGGTTAAACAACGCGAGAGTCCCGTTGGTTGGACTCAGGTCGGTTCCCTCTTTGAGTTGGCGAGCGTCTACAAGGCGGCACCGATAAGCACGGGATATCGCCCTTGACCTACCGCATCCACCTCCTGCGCATAATCCCTTAGGATGGTCATCTGTTGTTTGCCTAACCCGCGAATGAAGTCTGGACCAAGCTCGGGGTGAAGGTAAAAGAAGGTAAAAGTCGCAACGCCAGGTCCGGCCCTCCGTGGGTCGTCGACCACCATCTTGCCCCTCCATTTGGGATTGAGGAGATCCTTGTGCGATGTGAACTCTTTGGCGTTGACGAGCTTGGGGTTGTAAAAGATCGTGCCTCTATGAAAGGGAGTCATCACTAGAACCATCTTGTTCGGATCGAGAAATTCGATCGCTCCGCCGCGCCACGTTTTCGGATCTTTGATGTCCGACAGAATTAACGCCGGCTCCAAGGGATCGAAGGCTCCCATGGGAATCATGGCTTCAAGCGCCGTTGTAGCTCCGTGAATGTAAATATCCCAGAGAAACTGTCCGGCCTTCCGTTCAGCAGCGACCCGGGGAGCGACCTCACGGCCGGAGCTGCCCAACAGCTCAACGGAAATCCCGTACTTTTTTTGAAATTCCAGTGTGAGGGCATCACGCAACGTAGCGGTCACGTCCGTAATCA
>VBKX01000026.1 GCA_005879435.1 Deltaproteobacteria bacterium | reverse complement strand
ATCGAAGCCGACAAAAATTCTGCCTGCCTTCACATGGCGGCGGAAGTATTCGCTCGCCATGACATCGGGTTGAGAGCTCGGCAAGAACTTGCCGTCGATATCGACCTGCAAATGGTGCGGATAGGAGCGGTCGAGGCGATCCATGAAAAACGGCACCCACGTGGCCCCGCCTTCGAGAAAACCGACGCGCAGTTTGGGAAAACGATCGAACACCCCGTAGGACAACAGCGCAGCGGCTTGTGCCATGATGCCGAACGGGTGGCCGAGGGCGTGCACCGGGTAATAAACGCCAATGGTGTCCATGCCCAAGTGATGGAGCGCCCCGACGTGGATCGCCAGGGGGACGTTTAGTTTTTGCGCTTCTTCATAAATCGGCCAGTAGATCTTCGCGCCGAAATGGCCTTTGATGCCCTCGCCATTCGACGGCAGCATGGCGCCGGCCATGCCGAGCTCTTTCACCGCGCGGCGCAGTTCTGCGCACGCCGCATCCGCGTCTTGGATCGGAATCAGCGCCATACCTTTGATGCGCGGGCTGACGTTGGTGAATTTTTCATAGAGCCAATTGTTGTACGCTCGACAGGCGGCGATGGCCCAATCTTCAGCGATAATCCGGCCGACGGCCAATCCCGCGGTCGGATAAACGACGGTCCAGTCGATGCCGACGTCGTCGAGAAAATTCACCCATTCCTTGGGTCCGACAGTGCCGGTGCGCGAGCGCTTGTCACCGCCTTCCAAAAAATGGAAGTGGATATGATCGAATGGCGGGAAAACCTGGGTGCGATTGCCCGGCGGCATGTATTTTGAAATTTCGTCCATGCAAGGCCGATCGTTGACGTGGCCGTCGGCATCGATGATTTGCATTGGTTTCGATCCTTTCGCGCGCCGTACTGACTCGGCTATAACAAGCCGTCTTGACAACTGTCAACGCCGGACAAATTTCGAATTTCACATTGACGGGAAAATTCCGATCGTGTTAGGAGCAATCCGCAGGTTAAAGGAGGCAGAAATGAAATTGATCCGGTGGATGATCGTCCTCGGCGCATTCTCAGCGCAGAATTATGTCTTCGCTCAAGATGCCAAAATCGTAGAAGCGGCAAAGAAAGAAGGCGGCAAGGTCGTGATCTACGGCTCTCTCGAGACTCCGGTGGTCGAAGGGGTGATCCAGGCGTTTCGCAAGAAGACCGGGATAACGGCTGAGTATTGGCGCGCCTCGGCGATGAGCGTGATGAATCGGGCGATGACCGAATATCGCGCCGGAAAACCCGGCTACGATGTCGTGCTCAATAACTCCGATCCACTCGTTATCATGGCGAATGACGGCATGCTTGCCCCATACGATTCTCCGACGGCGAAAAAGTATCCCAAGGATCAGATCGACCCTCGCTTCGGCCCGATCACTCGTTACGGCATCGTCGGTGTCGTTTATCACAAGGGATTGGTCAAACCGGAAGATGCCCCTAAGTCGATCGAAGACCTCGTCAATCCAAAATACAAAGGGATGCTGGTGATGGCCGATCCGACGCTGCACGTGACCACGATCCAATGGCTGAGCAGCCTGCACAAGATCATGGCCAAAGAAAGAGTGGAGAAGTTCATTCGTGACTTGGCGGCAATGAAGCCGACCCTGGTAGAGTCGATGTTACCGGCGTCGGAACGGGTCGCCACCGGAGAAATTCCCATCGCCCTCACATTCGTCAAATTCGCTTACAGCGCGGCGCAAAGCGGCGCGCCGCTCGATTATGTCAGGGTCGACAGGATGCTTGGCGACAGCCACTTCGTCGTGCTCGGCAACAAAGCGCCGCACCCCAACGGCGGCAAAGCGTTTGTCGATTTCTATATCGACGACGAAAGCATGAAGATCCTCGCCCAAAGCGGGGAGTTCGTTAACCGTAAGGGAATTTACCCGCCGCTGCCCGGCGCGGAGAAGATTCAGTACGTGCAGATGGAAGTGCTCGAAGCGAAGGCGTTCGAGGACAAGAAAAAAGAGTTCGGCAAGATTTTTTCAAAATGATTGCTACTCAGGTGATAAACGATTTCGCCAGCGTGCGATCAATGGCCGTCATAAGCGCGGGACTGCGCCTTTGGCTTAAAGTGTCAGCTGGAAGCGCGGCGTCCCTGGGACAAAATTCGTCCGTCCAGTTCGCAGTCACCGATCCGCGGGCGGATATAGCCGAATCCTTAAGTCTGGAGTTGGTGCGAAGATTCGCCCATCCGCTGATGCCCAGGGACGCCGATACGGATGGGATATTGCCGTCATTGACCGCCGACTCGGCGATTACCCGAGTTTTTTGTACGGTTGTTTATGTGGGCACGGGCCGCAGCCGACCGATCTTTACGCGTGGCACTTTCGCGAGATGCTTTATCCGCCGAAGCGAGTTCTGCCAGTATATGGCTAGCCCTTTGAAATTCGCGTGGAGTGCAAGGACTGCCGAGTCGATGGCAACACCGCTACGGATATACAATTTATCTCGGGAGTTGTCGAAGTGACATGGCGACCGCTCCCGAAGTCTAATCCGCGGCAAAGCACCCTTGCGGACTTTCGCTAATTGTTTTGATTGTTCGGAATGATAGTTAGGCGATGATCGTTTAGGTTAAAATCCCAGCGCAATGCGCGTGCGAATTCTCTTACCAACGAAAGAGCGTCATTGGATTGAGCGGCTTTGGTTGTTTATTTTTCGCGAGCTGCTCGTTGGGTTTCGAGCCCGCCTCTTTCGCGTCTCGTTGCGCTGCAGCGGCCTGTTCCTGAACGTATTGTTCGAAGTCTTTCTGCGGCGGTGTCGGAACTACTTCGAGCTCGATGGTCATGCGACGATTTTCAGGTTCAGGATTTTTCAATTCGAACGCAAACGACGGATCCACCTGCAAAATCAGGATCAGCGCGAACGCAAAATATCCGTACTTCATATTTTTGCCCTCTTCTCTACTAACACTTACGTAGCGCAAAGTGCGCGCCACTGGTGAAGTGGTCGAAATCACTACAAAATGTCAGAATGGGCCGAACGAAAAGGAAGAGAAAATCTTACGCGCGGGAGGAAATAAGTAGCGCCGCTAAAAGGGGCTTATGGTGACTAAAAATACGAATTTGCTGCGCGTCAATAACACTTTATCAAACGATAAATTACAACGAGCGAATGGTTAGGGCAGTGGCTTGAGTACATGCGAGTCCGTTTAGCTCTGTAAATTTTTCTTAAAGAAATCTAAAGTTTTTGCCCAAGCTTCCTTAGCTGCCTCGGAGTGATAGCGCTCCGGCGACGTGTCTGTGTGAAATCCATGCTGGGCTCCGGGGTAGATTTTGTAGGCGTAGGACTTGTGGTATTTCTTCATCGCTTCTTCAGTTGCGGGGATGTCTTGATTGACGCCCGGGTCTTTTTCGCCGTAGTGCGCGAGCACCGGCGCCTGAATTTTTTCGAGGCGCTCAAGCGGCTTAGGGCTGCGCCCGTAAAAAACCACCCCAGCGTTGAGACCACGAACTTCCGTGACTGTCGAGAAGCTCATCTCACCGCCCCAACAGAAGCCGATCAAGCCGAGCCGGTCGCTACGGACATCCGGCAATTTTTTCAGATACGTGTATCCGGCATCGGTGTTTTCCGCGACGGCTTGCCACGGCGCCAGCTCGCGAATATTGCTTAACCCTGTTTCGGCAACCGGCGTGCGATGTCGCGCGTCTAATCGTTCAGTCCCTGGTTGGCGTGGATGACGATGATCGCGGGATATTTCTCCTGCGTGGCAGGCCGTGCGAGATATCCGTAGAACGTTCCCGCTTTACCGGGTTATTCGACCTCGCGCGACGAAACCGCAGGATCGTTGACGTCAACTTCGGCAGCGTGCGCGGGAGAAAGCGTAAGCTTTTCGAACAAGTTGTCGGCGATCACCAAGCTGCCTGTGATCGTAGCCGCTTTGCGCATAAACTGGCGGCGCGTGATCTTGCCGTCGCGATATTCTCTGATCAATTCCTTAAATTTCTCCGGCATGGCGCTTCTCCTCCTTCGATTTATTGAATCGCGCGTCTGGTCAGCGTGCTTTGCCGCCGAGGATAATATCTCAAGCGGCAAAAAGTGCAAAGACATAAACGACGGCGCTATTCTAAAAGAAAATCTAAAATCAGCGCAGGCCAAAAAACGCGCGACCGTATTTTCCTAAAACCTGTTTTCTGAGATCCGGATTCGTTTCGGCGACTTCGGGAAACTTGCTCATCCACTCATAGGGCCGGCACGCTTCGATCACCGCGCGCGACCAGCAGCGGCGCTGGATGTCGATGCCGGTTTCCGGATCGCAGCGCGTGGAAAGGGCCCAGACGACATCGTCGATACGGGTCGGATCGATATCATCGTCGACGACGATGGTGAAGCGATTCTGATAGCCGCCGGAAAAGCACTGCGAAGCGATCACACCGGCTTGCTTGACGTGACCAGGGTAGCGCTGCTTGATGGCGACAACGGTAAACTGCCGCGGTCCGGGCTCGTGCGACCAGACGCCGCGAATGTCCGGCACGCCGGCTCTCTCCAGCTCTTCCCATACGTGGGCGGACCGCGTAATCGAGCGCAGCAAGGTCAGCGTGTGCGGCGGCCGCGCCGGATTCGCGCAAGAGAGAATCGGGTTGTTGCGATGAAGAATCCGTTTCACGCGGATAAATGGCTCGAGGCTTTTCGGACTGGCGTAGTACCCGGGCCATTCGCCAAACGGACCTTCTTCCTTCAACTCACCGGGTCTGATTTCTCCCTCGAGAACAATTTCTGCATCGGCCGGATACGGCAGGCCGGTGATGTCACTGCGAATGACGTCGATGGGGTTCCCTTGGAGGCCGCCGGCGAAGTCGAACTCGCTAACGCCGGCAGGCACCGGGCATGATGCGGCAAACCAAATCAGCGGATCGCTGCCGAGCACGATGTTGACCGGCATCGGCTGATTTTTCTCGAAGTATTTTTGCTTATGAATATAGGCGTGCTTGCCCGGCCCGATGTAGATTCCCGCCGTGTTACGATCCTGAGACATGATGCGGTAGGTGCCAACGTTCACCCAATCGGAATCGGGATCCTTGGTAATGACCAAGTGGCCGGTGCCGAGATAGCGTCCGCCGTCTTTTTCGTGCAGCAACGGCGCGGGGAAATCTAAAAGATCGACGCGATCGCTCTCCTCGACGTTTTCATGCGCCGGCCCGGTTTTCACTTCGGTTCGCGGCACCGGCACGCAATGCTTGATCTTCTCGTGATAGATTCGGGTGAATTCGAGCACATGATTGAATTGTTCTTCGACGCCGAGTGTCAGCGCGATGCGCTGCGGCGAAGCGAAATGGCCGAAGAGCGTACGGTAAGACGATGGCGCCCATTTCGAGATTCCAATCGACGCCTTCGAGCGTCGTGAGCTCGCCACGCTGGTCGATTTTACCGAGCCAGTCGCGCAGGCCTTGGTAGTTCATGATGGCTCCTTAGGAAAACCGCAAAGATCGCAAAGTAGGGGCAGTGTTGAAATCCACCGCTACGTCGGAATGATTTCGTCACACCAGTTTGGCGGAGTTGGCTGATTTTCCAAGCGTCAGCGAGACGCCGTCTCTGCTGATGTAGATATGGTTGCAATCTTTCTTTTTGCTGAGTTGTTCGATCAGGTGCAACAGCGATTGTTTGCCGTCGAGTTGCGGCTTGGGCGCGCCGGCGGCCGTCAGCGCATCGACCGCGTCGGCGCCGGCGTAGACGCG
>VBKX01000025.1 GCA_005879435.1 Deltaproteobacteria bacterium | reverse complement strand
TGGAAGTCGCGCTTCAAGAAGGCTACGGTAACGAGCGCGCCGGCTGGCCGCTGGAATATTGCGGCAAGATCGCCGTGCAGATGATCGGCAATTTTTACGACGGAGTGTATCGCCGATACCCGTAGGGTACCGGCGGGTTCCAATCGTTTCAGCCGTTCCAATCGTTCCAATGGTTGAGTAAGCGCCCATCGTCTTCTCTTCTGCACGACTGGAACGACTGGAACAATTGAAACGACTGGAACTGTTTCTGACCAGGAGTAAAAAGATGGAACTGCCCAAAGAAATCCAAGAGCTGAACGATCTCCTCCGCCCCCGTTGGGTTTCCGGGTTGTGGAACGTCGACCACGCCGAGCGCCCTTCCGACCCGAAGACGCGCGTGAAGGCGCATCTTTGGAAGTGGCATGATATCTACGACAGCTTGGTTCAAGCCAAGGAGAAGATCTCCGTGGCCAGCGGCAGCGTCGAGCGGCGCGTCATTCGACTGGTGAATCCCGGGATCGCCGAATCCGAGATGACCAGCCACACCATCCTGCTTTCTTTTCAGTTGATCCAACCCGGCGAAGTCGCGCCGGCGCATCGACACACGATGTCGGCGTTTCGCTTCATCCTGCAAGGCCACGGCGCCTACACCAACGTCGACGGTCAAAAGATGGTGATGAAGGACGGCGATCTCATCCTCACCCCGGGAGGCTGCTGGCACGAGCACGCCCACGAAGGCGATGAGAACATGGTCTGGATCGACGGCCTGGATGTTCCCTTCGTTCAAGCCCTGAATCAGATTTCCTTCGATCCCTACAAAGGCCGCTTGCCCGTTAGCGAGAATATTGATCCGGTAACCTTCTACGGCATGACCCGACCCGTCGGCAGCAGCACACCGGCAGCTCCGCCGCTGCTGCACTACCATTGGCGCGATACCTATCTGTCACTGCAACGCTTGGCGCAGAGCTCAGGCAACCCCTTCGATGGCGCCGCGTTGGAATTCGTCAACCCCGCCACCGGCGGCCCAACGTTACCGACGATGTCGTGCAGGGTTCAGCTGCTGCGACCTAACGAAAAAACCAAAGCGCACCGCCACACCAGCACGAGCATCTACCACGCATTCCGCGGCAGCGGCACGTCGGTGATCAACGGTGAGAAATTTCACTGGCAAAAAGGCGATACATTCATCGTGCCGTTGTGGGCATGGCACGAACACGCCAATGCGTCGACAAGCGAGGAAGCGATTCTATTCTCGATGCACGACGAACCGATTTTGAAAGCGTTTGGATTGTACAGAGAAGAAGGACGCGAATGACTTTACGCGCAGCCTAGGTCGGATCAAGCCGCGAGACTTCATCGCATCATCTTCGTTCAAGTGAATCTCTCCATACCCTGAAGCATTCAACGTCCCGATCAGCGATCGACGAACAACGTCTACTAGTCCGCCTGTTTGGGCTTGATTGCAACGAGGTTGAGCAGCGTTTCCTCGCGTTGCGCGGGAACGCCGAATCCGAACCACTCGACTGCTCCGAGATCGGCTCGGCTCCACCACAGATAGGGCAGCGATACGTTCTGCGGGCCGAAGATAAAACCGTGTGCTCGAAGCATCGCCATGTATTCGGCGGCACTATGCTGCGAATGCGCCGGGTGGCGAAACAGCAGGCGAATGACCCAAGAGTCGATATATGCGCGAGTCGATTCGGCAAACAACAAGAGCCCGCCAGGTTTAAGCACGCGATGGATGTGCCGCAAAGCCATTTCCTGTCTGGTTAAATGGTGAAACGTCTGATGGCAAAACACCAAATCGACGCTGCCATCGGCCATATCGAGCGCCGCGATATCGCGACGACGAAGTTCTATCGGAACGTTTTCTTTCGACGCCTCTATCCGGGCGCGTCGCAGACATTTCTCTTCAGCATCGACTCCGATCAAACGCTGCGGCGAAAAATGCTCAATCAACGGCCGGAACGATTTACCTTGCCCACAGCCGGCGTCGAGCACGATTGCGTAGGACGCTTTGCGTTCAGGAATCAGTCGTTCCAAATCGTTGAGTGCGACGCTTACCACGTGCTTGGCCCATGTTTCCGTGCCGAGAAACCAAAAGCCAATACGCGTTTCGCGGACGAATTCTACATCGCAACCCGGATGAGGTGTCATCGGGCAATGTTACTGGAAAGGCTCCCGAGCCAAGTGGACGGAGTACTCTAAGCCGCGGCTCCGCAGATGATTTTTATGCTATTTGCCAAGCTCGCGGTTAATTTCCTCGACGACGTTAAAATCAAACACCCGGTCTAACGGCACGTCTCCGGTAAACTTCACCTGCCGTTTGCGCTCGCTGATCAGCGACTCCATGCCGGCCCGGCTTAACGTCCCGTCTTTGGAAACGCCCTTGATAAAAACATTGTAAGTGTGCTCGGCAGTCTCCTGATCCAAGCGCAGCCAACTTGCAAGAAGCGCGATCATTTCATTACGGTTGCGCGGGTCGTGGGAGTAGCGAATGCCGCGCACGGTCGCCATCAAGAATTTTTTTAGGTCGGTGCGCTGGCGCTCGATCATGGACGTGGCGGTTGCCAGGCCGACAAACGGCAAATCAAGTTCGTCGGCAACATCGAGAAGAGTCTTGAGGCCTGCGCGTCGCGCCAGCACGACGCCTTGCGGGCCGAGCATCGCTGCGTCGATCTGACCTTGTTTGAGATGCTGCAATCTCACGTCCTCATCGCCGATCGCCAGCACTTTCGCGTCTTTTTCCGGGTCGAGATGGTATTTTCTCAGAATCAACGTCGTCAGGACGTGGGTGCTGGCGCCGGGAGCGTCGACGCCGACGATCTTGCCGCGTAGATCCGCCACCGATTTGATCTGCGGCTTCACCACCAACGAATCCATCAGGCGGGTCGAAAAGTAGGCTACGATCTTGAATGGAAAGCCGCGCAAAATAGCACCGGCGGCGGTGCCCGTCGCGGTTGTGTATTGGATTTCACCGTTCGTCAGAGCCGCCGGAACGATGGATGGACGCATCATGATAAACTCGGGTTGAAGCGAGTCTTGCGTATAGAAACCTTTTTTCCAAGCGACGATAACCGGAAAATAGCTCGCGGACGGACTCGGAACACCGACCCGCACCGGAGCGGCGTTAGACACGCCGATCCCGCCGCTCAATAAAGTCGTAACGGCAGCGATAATGCCGATGATGACTCTGATCATAAGATCTCCGAGAATCTTCACACTGACGCAGAAAATTGGCGTCACAGCGTCTCCGCTCCGCGACTCACAATTTGAACCCTTTGAACGGCTTGAACGTTTTGAACAGCCTTTTTCAGATATGCGTGTATCGCGGCCGCAGGATCTGCACACCCTCGCTGCTCTCGATATAACGGGCAAAGCGATATTTGCCCTCCTTGCCGTCAAGCGTGAGGGTCGGCAGCTTGTCCACGCTGCCTTTCTCCACTTTGGCAACGATAAAATAATGTCCCGGATTGCTAAGGGCTCGGCGCGCGATGGTTTCGAATTCGTCCACAGTAGTGACGACAGACGCATTCACAATGCCCGCCCCGCGCGCGATGGCGGCGAGATCAGCCTTTCCCGCGGTCGCTGACTTTAAGCCGCCTCCGCCTTCGTAGGATTCATTATCGAGAACAATATGCACGACATTATTGAGATTCTGGTTCGCTAAATCGGCCAGGCTCGCGAGGTTCAGCAACAAGTTGCCGTCGCCGTCGAGCATCACCACCTGCCGATGCGGCAGCGAAACGGCAACCCCAAGTCCGACCGCCGCGCACAGGCCCAAGTTGACTTGCATGAGATTCGCGTCGTTGGGGCGCAGCGCGTTCCATTCCCGGCAAATCGGTCCGACATTGGTGACCACGATCGTTTTCGCGTCAAGCAGCGGCGCCAAAGATTTCAAACAGTCGAAACGTTTCATTTGATAGTTTCTCCAGTGAGCAGCACCGCGACCGGGCGTTGCCAACTTGTCGTCGATCCTTGCGCATCCACGATCGCTTTGGAAATTTCTTCATTCTTGGAAATCACGCTGTACGGTGCATTTAAAACTTTTAGCAGCGGCTCGGTCGTGTCTTTATACGGTCCCATCA
>VBKX01000223.1:4739-8672 GCA_005879435.1 Deltaproteobacteria bacterium | reverse complement strand
ACTCGTGGACACACTGTTGAGACGGATCTTGACTCGCGGGGGACTGCAGCCTGAACGAGATGTGGTCATCCTCAACATGGGCGGGACGCCGGAGCGTTACGCGGCTTTGAAAGCCGGTTCGATTGCGGCCGCCATGCTGAGTTCTCCCCATAGTTTCCGAGCCGAGAAGGACGGTTTTTATAAGATCGCGACTGCAATCGAGTATGCGGATGTGCCCGGGACAGGCGTCGTGGTGCGCGCAGACCGGATCAAGAAGCAACCGGACCAGATCAAACGGTTTATCCGAGCTTCTCTTCGAGCCATGGCTTATATCCGTGACAATCGATCAGACGCCACTCAGATGATCGCGCTCGAGTTTGGCATGGATCAAGAAGTTGCCGCGCTGTCCTATAATCAGTTGCTGGAGCTTCTGAGCCCGGACGGAAAACATCGTATGGACGGGCTTCAGTTGATCGTCGATATTGCTCGCGCGGCGCAAAAAGTCGAGCGGCAGATCAGTGCTTCCCAACTTGTCGATGAAACCCTGCTCGAACAGGTCTTGCGTGAGCCGGGGTGGCAGCGTTAGCCGTCGTTGTGTGTCAGCCATTCGCTCCGCGCCGCAGTTGGGACTTTCACGCTTGAAGCGCAGCCTTGGTTCGTTTGCGATAGAAAAATCCCGGCATTCTCTTTTTCTTGCGAGAAATTATTTGACTGGCTTCTCGTGACAGGCGTATACCGCGCATATGCTGCCTTTGGTCTTCTTGAATGGGCTTGCTCTTTTGTTGCGCGCAAGTTCGGAGGGAGGAACTCATGAGGTCGAAATGGAAAATTCTCAAACTCGGACTTTTCGCCGCGTTTGTAACCGTGGTTGGACTACCGGGAACAGTCAAAAGCCAGTCAAAGGAAATTATCGACGGAGCCAGAAAAGAGGGCAAGGTTCTCCTGTACAGCGCGTTAACCATCCATGAAATTGACGAGATTGCCGGTCCCTTTGTCAAAAAATATTCTTTCTTAAAGGTGGAGTCGTTCCGCGGCAATGCCTTGCAACTTCTCCAAAAAATTACGATGGAAGCGCGGTCCGGCCGGCAGCAAGTCGACGTGGCTCAATTCAACGGGTTCGAGGCCTGGCAACTCCAGAAACTCGGACTGCTGCAAAGCTATAAGTCGCCTGAAGCAAGAAATTTTCTCGATAGCTACAAGGATCCGGCGGGATACTGGACTACGATTTACGCTAACTATGTGTCCGCTGCCGATGTACCAAAAAATGGGAGGATCTCCTAAACCCTAAATGGAAAGGTGACAAAGTGGCGCTCGATCGCGATAACGCGGTTTGGTACAGCGGCCTGGCCCTTTATTGGGGACAGGAAAAGGCTGAAAAGTTCATGAGGGCTCTGGCCGACCAGCAACCGACTATGCGCAAAGGGCACACGTTGATTGCAACGCTAATGTCGAGCGGGGAATTTCCACTCGGGTTGGTCTATGCGCATCGGGTAGAGGAGATGAAAGCGAAAGGGGTCAATAGCATCGAGTGGGTTCCGCTGGAACCGATCGTGGCAACTCCGAATGTAATTGGCATTGGAAAAAACGCTCCAAATCCTAATGCCGCGAAGCTGCTTGTCGATTTTTTCCTATCGAAGGAAGGCCAAATAATTTCTCAAAAGCAGCAGTACCGCGTGCCGGCAAACCCGGATTTACTTCCCGTCTCTCCGAGCCTTGATCCGAAGAACCTGAAGATTTCGTTGGTCAACCGGCAGGCAGCCGAAAAATATGAGCAGTTCGATAGGCAGTATCAGGAGCTTTTCATGAAGGGAAAGGCCGAATGAAAGTTACGAACGGGCTCAACAGAAACGCGGCAGCGTCAAATTGAGCCATCAAGAGTGCACAGTCCGTCACTCCGCGAAAGGCGGCTTCAAGTCTAGTTTGTGCTCGCTGGCGGCCGCCGATGCTGGGTCGCCTGCTCATAAGCATAGGCCAGTTTTATCATTTTGCCATCGTCATAAGGGCGTCCGAGAAAACTGATTCCGGCGGGAAGGCTGTCGCGCGTAAATCCCGCAGGGACCGCGATCGTCGGCACAAACACCAAGAAGGTGTTCAAGTGCGGCGCACCTCTGTGATTGATGTAAGGAGGGTTAATCCCGTCGCTGATCAGTGTCGGCTGGTGTTCTATAGATTTATGGACAATGGCGTCCAGCTTGTTATCAGCCATGACTTTTAGAACATTGATCATCAACTCGTCTCGTGCGATCAAGTACTGGGAGTATTTTGTTGGATCTGAGGAACTCCGCAGCCGGTTCTGCGCGCCTCTGGAGACTTGGGTGAAATCCGGCGACTGCATTGCCTCTGCACGAGACTTGAACGGTGGACGTGTACTCCTGCCAAAATACAGTCTGAACGCCTCGTCTCCCGACGTGGGATTACCCGCTCGGTTTGCCAGCAACTCATTTAGTTTTGGAATCACGATTGGATCAACAATCTCAGCCTCGGCGGCTTTTAGTTCCGCAATTGCGTTATCGAAAACTTCAGTGACTTGTTTGAAATCATCCGAGTCGGTCTCGGAGTTGTAACCCATGGATTCGCGCAAAACCCCGATGCGTGCGCCCTTCAATCCGCTCTTGTCAAGGAAGCCGGTGAAGCTGTCCGGAATATGGCCGACACCCGTTGCGGTTAAAGGATCCTCCGAGTCGTAGCCCACCATCACATCTAACAGAATAGCCAGGTCTCTGACCGTGCGGGCCATCGGACCGAGAGAACCGGCCTTTTCAGGCCAGCCGGAATAAACGCCGCCACGGCTCACAAGCCCGGCCGTTGTGCGCATTCCAACAATTGAGTTCCAGGTAGATGGTCTACGTATTGACGCCAGACCCTCCTGTCCCACTGCCACCGTGGTGAAGTTTGCTGATACGCTTGCGGCGGAACCACCGGAGGAGCCGCCGACTGTTCGATCCAACGCATATGGATTCCGCGTTGACCCAAACAGCGATCCGTGTGTGTCGCCACCTCCTAGTTCGCCCAACGTCGTCTTTCCCAAAATGATTGCTCCAGCCTCTTTCAGTTTATTCACCACAAAAGCGTCTTTGTCAGGATAGTAATTCTTGAACAATACCGAACCTAGAGTTGTCGGCATGCCTTTGGCGTCGACCTGGTCCTTTAGAAATACCGGGATACCATGAAGTGGACCTACAAGTCCCGAAGCTTTGTAGGCGGTGTCGAGCCTATCGGCCGCTTCGAGAGCGTTTGAATTTATCGTGATGATTGCATTGATAGCGGGTCCCTTTTTGTCAAATGCCTCGATGCGATCAAGATACATCTGGATCAGTTGCCGGCACGTAAGGTGCCCGGATTTGTAGGCGCTATGAATATCGTCTATGGTCGCCTCGAGAATCTTGAAGGGCGCCGTCGATTGGGCCATTTGAGCTTCTCCTTTGTCTCGTCGTTGAGCGTTACGACAATGGCGTCGACTGTTCCGAGAAAAAGACTCGGGTGCACTACACCGTCTTCTACAGCCCGTAAAATGTTTTGGCGTTGTCGTACAGGATCTTTTGCACGGCGCTGGGTGAAATCTCGCCGCGGCCGGCGCGCTCGCGCAGCAGGCGCGGGAATTCGAACTCCATCGATTGGTCGCGATGGGTGTAGTCGGAGCCGATCATGAGATTATCTTCGCCGGCGACTCTGACGATGTAGGGCAGGTCTTCATCCACCTGACAAGTGACGTACATGCGATTTGACTTCATAACATCAGAGTCGAGCGTGTAGCGGGCAAACTGGCTGAAGGTGCCGGCGCCGTCAACGGCTTTTTCCATGCGCCGCTTGAGCTCGTAGGCGATGAAAGGAATCCATGACGCGCCCGCCTCAATGATGCCGAAGCGCAGTTTGGGATATTTGATCGGCAGCTGGTGCCGGATGATCGTGTGAAAGGCGTGCACGGTGGGTAACTGCGAGCGCATGAACGAGCCG
>VBKX01000223.1:0-4619 GCA_005879435.1 Deltaproteobacteria bacterium | reverse complement strand
AATGCCGCAGGCGCCGTGCTCTTTGGCGAACCGCAACTCTTTGACGGATTCTTCCATGTTCATCAGCGGCGGCAGGCAAATCCAGCGCAGCCGGCCGTGGGACTCGGCGCAGCGGTCGGCGAGCCAGCGGTTGTAGCTGCGCCGAAGCGCCAAGGAAACTTCCGGGCGCTCGGTCGCTTCCATCAAAAACAGTGTCGGATAAAGGACCTGTGCTTCGGTGCCCATCTCGTCCATGTCGCGCAAGCGTTTTGCCACGTCCAGCAGCTCACGCGTCTCTACGGTGGTGCGGGTATTGTTATCGTCGCGGACAAAGCGCATCTGCCGATGACCGTCGATGAGCCAATAACGAGACGGGTTTTTTTTCGGATCGACGCGTGACGGATGCTGCGTGATGGGTTTGAACTCCTGTTCGAACTCGCGCAGATATTCCCAGGTGGCTTCGGTTTCATCGACATGAGTGTCGGCATCGATGATCGGCATGGTAGCGCCTCCTCATAACGCGTTTCTTTCTCAGATATTAATCACAAAGCGCGCAAAGCGCACAACAAGAAATTTTCGCTGCCGAACGCAGAGCGGAACTTAAAACAAGACGGGCCACGCAGCTGGAGTGACCCGTCTTAAGACCGCAGCAAAATAAGAAAGAGGAAACTTAGCCAGCGGACTCGGCGAAGAACTCGCCGGATTCGATGGGCGGCAAATTGCGGTTTTCCGGAGTGCCGCTATCAAGCGGTTTGCCGTTGGCGCCGAGGCGGGTTTCCTGGCCTACCTGCTGCTGTCCTCTTGTACCCGCGCCGACGCGTATGACGACCAGATTGCCTTCGCCGGTATTGAGATAGCGGTAGTAAGCGCCCTTTGGGATCATCACGCCTTGATACTGTTTGACTTCGATCTCACTGCCGTTTTCATCGAACACGCTCATCTGGCCTTCCAAGACAATAAAGGCGTGGTCCTCGTTAAGATGCTTATGAATTTCATTTTCGCCGCCTTCGGCATTGATCTTGGTGTGAATCCATAGATTCGGCGTCTCGGCGACAAGTTGGGTGACGCGACCCTGTTTCATATAAGGCGTCTTTAATGAGAAAAGCTGTGTCTTTGGCTTGTCTTCAGCGCGGATTTTTGCCGCGGTCGCACTGGTTTGCATTTCAATCTCTCCTTTGCTCTTTCGGGAAAGTCCTGCGTCGAGGACCTTCGATTAGCGGTCAATTGTTAATGCCGTCGATCTTCAGATCGTACAGCTTGATCACGTTGTCGCGCACGACTTTGTGCAGGACGTCTTTGGGCAGATGGCCAAGCTCGCGCGCGATCACGTCCCGCGAGTGTGGCCAGGTCGACGCGGCGTGGGGATAGTCGTTGGACCACATGAAAGTGTCCTGGCCGAAGCGGTTCATCAGCTGGCCGCCGCACGGATCGCTGAAAAACGTCGCGTACACCTGTTCGTTGACATATTCGCCGGGGAGTTTTTTCATGAACGGCAGCGGCACTTTGGTTTTGAAGCGCACATAATACTTGTCCCATTCATGCATGTAGAAGGGCAGCCAGGCAACTTCGTTCTCGACGTAGACCAACTTCAATTTCGGAAAGCGCGCGAGCACGCCGGTGAAGACCAGATCGAATAAAGTATTTGCCGCGTCATTGACCTTGTCGTTGACGGCGGTCTTGTACGTATCGAGTCCCTTGCGCTCGAAGCGGCTGTAGTTAAAGCCGGTCAAGATGTGCAGATTGATCGGCATATTCAATTCGGCCGAGGCTTCCCAAAAGGGATCGTAATAATCGCTGGTAAACGGCAGATGTGCGGGCGGCACCTGCCAGATCAAGCTGCCGATGAGCCCCGCTTTTTTGCAGCGTTCGAGCTCCTTGATGGCGTTCTTGATGTTGTAAAGCGAGATCATCGGGATGCCGATTAGACGTCCTGGCGTCACTTTGCAGTAATCGATCATCCAGTCGTTGGCGATCTCGAAGCAGGCTTCCTGAAGCTCGGCGTCTTCCAGAGCAAACAAGCGCAGCCCGAGTGTCGGATAGAGGACTTCCGCGGAAACGCCGTCGACTTCCATCTCGCTGATACGCGCTTTGGGATCCCAACCGCCGTCCCGCTCGCCGGGCGAATTGCGTTTGGGAAAGTTGGGATATTTCGGTTTTAGAGACGGAGTGAGATTCTTTACCCACAAATCGTCCGCCTCCATGATGTGTGAATCAGCCGAAATGATTTTTTCGTCTGCCAATACCGAGTCGGCGGTATACGCTGCGGCTGTGCTCATCGATCATCCCTCGCTTTCAGTCAATTGTTGCGTTGCAGATAACAGGAAATTTGGTCATTGAAACTGGTGACTCGCCGAAACTTCTACTTTCCGACGAAACCCGCGCCGTTAAGTCAAACTCACTTTTTCTCCGACGGCAGCTTGCCGGCGCGCCACGGGATCGGCTGGCTGTTTCCAGCGGTCACGGCAGTGCCTTCCATTTTCCCGTCGTTGACTTTGCCGGTAAACTGATACGGATTCGCGCCGATGGTGAGATTGAAGCTGATCTCGTTTCCTCTCAACAATAACTTTTCGACTTTCGTCGTACCGAGCGCATGCTCTGCTGCGGCATCTAACATCTGGTAGCGTTGATCAAACCACAGGCCAATAAATTGTCGTTGGCTGCCGCCCAAATCCAGTTCCATACGCCAGCTGCCCGCGACAACGCTGGGCACGATCCACAGGTAAAGATAGGCTTTATCCGTGCCATTGGCTTTGACTTTTTCCGGCACCGTCAGCATCTGTTGCCGGTCGGGATACCATTCGCTCATGTAGTAATCGTGTGCGACGATGCGGGTCCCAGGTTTCAGCTCCGCCATGAGTTTGGGACGAAGTTTCTCCATGAAATCCGGCAAAACATAAAGCGTCACGACCGTGGCTTTGCTGATATCGGCTTTGAACATATCTTGCTCGATGAATTTAGCGCGATCGCCGACGCCATCGGCCTTCGCCTGTTTGTTAGACACATCCACTAGCTTCGTATCGATGTCGACGCCGACGCCACTGGCGTTAAAAGTTCGGGCGGCGGTGATAATCATCCGGCCGTCGCCTGAACCGAGATCGATGACGAAATCTTTCGCGGTGACGCCGGCCATTTTGAGCATTTCGTCGACGACGATTTGCGGTGTCGGCACGTAGGGAAGTTTGCTTAGCTCTTGAGCTTGCAGCGAGCTCGATAGCAGTAGTGTAAATACAGTCAACCAAAGTTTCTTGAGCAGGCGCGCGAATAGTGCGAGCTGCGGTGGTTTCATGCCGAATTCCTTAAATGCCTCAGACTCATAATAACCCCATTTCATTGGGCGATTGCAAATCGGTGTCTTTGAATTCCTCGCCTGTTACTTGACGCCCTTGATAAATCCCCCTATTTTCAGTGTTCCGAAATGAAATCGCAGCGGGTCGGCGAAGTCTGCTGATTGACTGCCGGAGAGCAAGGAGATTTCAGAAACGTGAAGTTCGGATACTACATTCTTAACACCTACGTTCCGGAATTGGACGGCGGGAGCAGCGACGTTTACAGCCATTGGCTAGAGCAGTTTGATGCGGCGGAATCGCTGGGCTTCGATACTCTTTGGGTGACCGAGCACCATTTTCGTAATTTTGGCGGGATGATGCCGAGTCCGTCCGTGATTCTCGCCGCCGCGGCGCAGCGCACCCAAAAGATGCGTCTCGGCGCCGCCGTGTCGATCATTCCGATGCATAATCCCCTGCGTATCGCCGAAGAATTCGCGATGGTCGATCAGCTTTCCGGCGGACGGCTAAATTTCGGCGCCGGACGCGGCATGCACCCGACGGAGTACACGGTCTTCGGTTATGATTGGAGCAATGCGCAAAAGCGGCTACCCGAGGCGCTCGACATCGTCACGCGAGCGTGGAGCGGTGGCGAGTTCGAATGGCAGGGCGAGCACTATCGCTTCCCCAAGCTTCGGGTTTATCCTCAACCGCGTCAGAAACCACACCCGCCGATCTATGTCACAGCGAATCGCGATCCGGAAAGTTTCCAAATGATCGGGAAGCGGGGCTATCATTTGATGACGCTGCCGTGGGTCGCCGAAGACAAAGACGTCTTTACTATGTATCCGATTTACGTCGGCGAAAGTGACGCGCGGGCGCGCGCCGAAGTAATCGAGCCCTGGTATCGTTGGCGCATTTTTGCCCTCGAGGCGCAGAATTTCGCTCCAGACAATCCGATGTACCCACGGGTCTTCGGCCACTTGTATTACGACGCGATGGTGCGCGACAGTCGAGGAATTTTCGGCGGACCGGAAACCTGCGTGCGAATTCTCAAGCGCGTTATCGAAGTTGTCGGCACGACACACGTCGGCTTGACCTTTCACTTCGGCGGCTTGAGCCAGGAAAAAGTGCTGAAGTCGATGGAGCGCTGCGCTAGGCTGGTCTTGCCCGAGCTGCGATGATCCGATATTTGCCTACTCTAACTTCGCATCGTCTTAACGCAATTTTGCGGCATCATAATTGACTGGGCTTCAGCGCCATGTTACGAAGCCAAAAAATTTCTACGCGAATAATGCTGTGAAAACTCCACCATTCGAAGAACTCAAGTCATTGGATTTACAAAAGTGCGACAGCGTCGGCGAGATCGTCAGCGCC
>VBKX01000024.1:705-2775 GCA_005879435.1 Deltaproteobacteria bacterium | reverse complement strand
CTCACCCGGCTTAAGATTTAAAGCGGTCAGAACCTCGTGCGGTTTCTGATAAGCGTCGGGCTTGGGATCTTCGAGCGAACCGATGTAAGACTTCGGATCGTTGTGCAGGCCGTGCATCTGGTGCTCATCGCGCTTTACGGCGTCTTGAGCCCAGAGAAAGGCGGGTGATAAAATCAGCGCGACGAATACGCCACGGATCATTAGACGATTCCTCCGAAAAGCTATTTCAGTTCGCCGTCGTTCAAAGCTATCACATTTCTTGCCCGTTCCAATTGTGCCGGCAAAGCTGTTACCGCGCTCGCAAATAAGTTGCCTGCCGCGTTAATTCCCTGTAATGTTCGGCGCTATGGCGCAGACAGAACTCAAACGACAAATTGGTTTATTCGACGCCGTGATGTTGATCTCCGGCGATATGATCGGCACCGGAATATTCATTTCCACGGGGGCCATCGCAGCGCAAGTTCCATCGCCCGGAGGCGTGCTTCTGGTTTGGATCTTCGGCGGGTTGCTGGCTCTGACGGGCGCATTGAGTTGTGCCGAGCTTTCGGCGAGTCTACCGTACGCCGGCGGCGATTATAATTATATTCGGGAAGCTTACGGCAAGTTGATGGGCTTTCTTTCCGGTTGGTCGTCGATTCTGGTAACGTTTTCCGGAGCCATCGCTTTCCTCGCCGTGATCTTCAACGAGTACATGTCGTTCTTCTTTCCCGTGCTCGGAAGCAAAGATGTCCTTTTTTCAGCAGCGCTACCCTTGATCTCGATAAACGTTACCGTCGGTACGCTTTTCTGCATCTTTGTCGTGCTGGCGATTTCCGCGCTGCACTGCATCGGCGTGCGTCAAGGAACCGTAACCCAAAACATCTTGACGGTGATCAAGATCGGCTCACTGGTCGGAATTATTCTACTTGGCATTTTTATCGGCAAGGGCGATACCGCGCACTTTAGTCCGCTGTTCGAGTGGGACAAGATCGCCAAATCGAGTGTCTTTGCCTCGGCTTTCATCCCGGCGATTTTCGCCTACTCGGGTTGGAATGCCGTCATCTACATCGCCGGTGAAGTTAAGGACCCGGAGAGAAACTTACCCAAAGCCTTGTTGATGGGAAACCTGATCGTGATAGTGCTCTACCTGGCGATCAACGTGGTCTACATCTACGGGGTACCGGTGGAAGGGATGAAAGGCACGGCACGAATTTCCGAAGTGGCGACGACCGCGTTGTTCGGTTATCCGACTTCGGCATGGATTACGGCTCTCATCACCGTGTCGATTCTCGGTGCGCTCAATGTTGTGACGATGCTCGGACCGCGGATTTATTACGCGATGGCGCGCGATGGCGTGTTTTTTAAGCGGCTGACTTACATTCATCCAAAATTCGGTACGCCGAGCAGCGCGATCATTCTCCAGGCGATCTGGACCTGCTTGCTCATTCTCACGAACACATGGGGAACGTTGTTTACCTACGTTAGCGTGGTTATCACCCTGTTCTCGGCGCTGACGGTAGGCTCGGTCATCGTGCTGCGGTATAAGCGGCCGGAGCTTCCACGGCCCTATAAACTCTGGGGCTACCCGGTCGTGCCGATTCTTTTCGTCGCCGCGCATTTATGGATCGTGTGGGGATCGGTCACGGAAAATCCAAAAGATTCCCTGATCGGGCTCGGTATCGTTTGCCTGGGGATACCCGCGTACTTGATCTGGCGCACGCGGCTCGACAGTAGATAACCGCGGATTCAATGCCCAGTGTCCGTGACATCATGCTGAACTCCGCCGTCTGGATTCTGAGTTCTGACCCGTATAAATTTGTCCTTAGCGTTCAACGAAAGGGATTGAAGTAATGGTTCGCATCACCAAAGTCTACACGCGCACCGGTGACAAGGGCGAAACCGCTCTGGTCGGCGGCAAGAGAGTGCCGAAAGATTCGCCACGAATCGACGCCTATGGGACGATTGATGAATTGAATTCCATCGTCGGTCTGGCGCGGGTCTTCAACGAAGAGAGTCTCGATGCCGGTGAAGCGCATCAGTTTTTGGACGGAGTGCTGTGCCAAATTCAAGACGAGCTTTTCGATCTCGGCA
>VBKX01000024.1:0-555 GCA_005879435.1 Deltaproteobacteria bacterium | reverse complement strand
TGCACCAGTGCCGCACGGTGTGCCGGCGCGCGGAGCGCGAGATTCTACGGTTGTCGCGGTCGGAAGAAATTAATAGCTGCGTGCTCAAATATGTTAACCGGTTGAGTGACCTATTCTTCGTGCTGTCGCGCTGGATTGCCAAACAGACTGGAGAGCCGGAATATCTCTGGCAACGCGGACTCCAAGAAAAACCGAAGAAACGCTAGGACGGACTGATAATTTTGGATTTTCGATTTCGGATTTGGATTGACGAAGAGAAAATGCATGGGTAAGAAATCTTGGATCCAATTTTTGGATTCTCCTTCCGACAATCGGAAATCTAAAACCCGTCCTGAGCTTTGCCGAAGGATACAAAATCGGAAATGGCTTGGGCTTGTCGCCCTCGCTGTCGCATTCGCGCTGTGTGGGGCGGCGGCCGACGCGCAGCAGCCGAAGAAAGTCGCGCGGATATGTTCTCTAGAAGGGGGTGTGGCTTCCGGTCCAGCAGCTATTAGGATGAAGACGTTTCGTGAACGTTTGCGTGATCTAGGCTATATCGAGGGGCAGAACATCATC
>VBKX01000224.1:14865-20916 GCA_005879435.1 Deltaproteobacteria bacterium | reverse complement strand
CCATCGGCAATATCACCTGCCAGTTCGAAGCCGGCGAGTTTGTTTCCTTCGTCGGGCCATCCGGTTGCGGCAAGACGACACTGCTTATGTCGATCGCCGGGCTGTTGCCGCCAAGCTCGGGGCAAGTGATTGTCAACGGCAGAGAAGTCGCCGGTCCTCCGGCGAATCTGGTTCTGCTCTTTCAAGAATACAACAAGTCGCTTTTTGCCTGGCGTACGGTTTTTGGCAACGTACGCTTTGGCCTCGACGCGCGTCGCAACCCTTCGGCTGACGCTGCCGACAGGGCAAGATCGCTCGTCGAGCTCGTCGGGCTCAAGGGATTCGAAGACCATTATCCTTGGGAGCTTTCCGGCGGCATGCAGCAGCGCGTGGCGATCGCCCGTGCGCTCGCCTACGAGCCGGAAGTGCTGTTGATGGATGAGCCGTTCGGCTCGCTCGACGCGCTGACGCGTCTGGAGCTCGAAGACGCGCTGCTCACGCTCTGGGCAAAACTCAAGACGACGATTCTTTTCATTACTCACGACATCGAAGAGGCGATTTATCTCTCCGACCGCATCTGGGTATTAAGCCCGCGTCCGTCGCAAATTATCGATGAGATCAAGATTGCTTTTCCCCGCCCGCGCAACCAAGTGACGACCCGTGCCGAGGGAGGATTCATGAAAATCCGCAACGACATCTACCGTCAGATCCGCAAGTGAATTGAACCGTGAACGGGCTAAAACAATTTAATTGGTCGGGTTGGTTGAGCTTCGGCTTTTTGTTGTGTTTCTGGGAGATCGGCGCTCGCGCCGCTCCCAAGCTTCAGCTTTACATACCGCCGTTCAGCCAAGTTCTCGCGGCGCTCGGGCAACTCGCCGTGTCGGGGCCGATGGCTGCGCACTTCATGATTACGGTTGGCCGATTTCTGGAGGGCTACCTGCTTTCAGCGGCGCTCGGCGTTTCGCTTGGAATCGTCCTCGGGTATTTCCGGTCCTTTCACAGTTTATTGGCAATGCTGATCGAATTTCTCAGGCCAATGCCTTCAGTGGCGATCATCCCCGTCGCCATATTGATGCTCGGCATCGGCGACTCGATGATCGTGGCGGTCACGGTTTACGCCACCGTATGGCCGATTTTGATTAACTGCATCGACGGCGTCAGGCATATCGAAAGTATACTGATCGATACCGGTCGAACTTTCGGTCTGAAGCGGCGGCAAATTTTATGGCAGATCATCTTGCCGGGCGCGTCGCCTTACATCGTGACCGGTCTGAGGGTCGGTCTGTCCATTGCGCTGATCCTCGTCACCACCGCGGAAATGATTGCCGGCAGCAAAGGTTTAGGGTTCTTCATCCTTGACGAAGAGCGCTCGATGAACAGCGCCGCCATGTACGCTGGCATCCTGCTCGTGGCCGCGCTCGGTTATTTGCTCAACCGGCTCTTTCTCTATGTTGAAGCAAAAACGATGAAATGGCGCCACGGCATGATGGCGCGGGCGTCGGCGTGAGATGGGACCGAAGAGGCTGACAGGAATATTGTTTTTTTGTGGACTGCTGGTCGTTTGGGAAATCGTCGCGCGGGCGGAGCTGATCAATCCACTGATCGTCCCTGCCCCCAGCCGAATACTCGGCATCTTCTGGGGTTTGGTGGCGTCGGGCCAGATCCCGATGCAGATTGTATTCAGCATGAAGCGCGCGTTGGCCGGCTATTTTCTCGCCGCGGCGGTTTTTATCCCGCTGGGTATCGTCATGGGATTGTACCGACCGGCCCATCGCTTGCTGGAAGTCATCATCGAAATGTTGCGGCCGGTGCCGCCGCCGGTGATCATTCCCGTCGCGATGCTCATTTTTGGACTCGGAGACGAGATGAAAATATTCGTGATCTTTTTTTCGTGCGCTTGGCCGATCTTGCTCAACACCATCGATGGCGTGCGCAATCTGGATTGGGTTTTGTTGAACACGGCGAGGACCTTTGGATTATCCCGAGCCGACACGATCCGACAAATCGTTCTTCCAGCTGCATCGCCGCAGATCATGACCGGCATGCGCGTGAGCTTGCCGATCATGCTGATCCTCGTGGTGATCTCTGAAATGATCGGCAGCACGGATGGTATCGGTTACTTTATTCTCGACTCGCAGAGAAGATTCAAAGTCGCGCAGATGTATGCCGGGATGTTGTCTTTGGCGCTGCTCGGTTACGCGCTCAATCAATTATTCGATTTACTGCACCGCCGGCTGCTGTCTTGGCACTGGGGGATGATGAGAAGAGTGGAGTGATGGAGTGCTGGAATAATGGAGTGATGGTTTATTGAATTACAATACTCCAATACCTCATCACTCCAATGCTCCAACTTTTCATTAGACGATATGGATGCCGCCGCCCGGCGGTGGCGTCGGCTGATTCTTGCCGGGAAGCCATTCCACTTCCTTGCGCGGGCTGCTGCCTTTGACGTTGAATTTCGCGCGTCCCATATTCTCGAATTCGATTTCGATCGTGTCCCCGGGATTCACCGGCATCAATCCTTCGTGAAAAGTTCCCGTCGCAACGACGTCGCCTGGACTGAGGCGGAGAAACTTCGTCAGCCACGAAATCTGATTGGGAATCTTATGCGCCATGGCGCCGGTGTTGTAATTTTGCCGCGGCTGGCCGTTGTTCCACGATTTGACGACGACGTTGTGCGGATCGGGGATTTCATCTTTGGTGATGATCCACGGCCCGCAGCAGCCGTGCGAACCTTGTCCCTTGCCGATGAATTGCGTGCGCCGGACCAGTCCGCGCGTCGAGATGTCGAAGATCGGCACGTAGCCGAAAACATAATCGAGCGCTTTATTCCCTGGAACGTTTTCCGCGGTTTTGCCCATGACAAAGGCAAACTCGGCTTCCGGTTGATAGACCACGCAAGCTGGAATGTCGCGCAGTTCGACGGACTCGCCCGGACCGACCAGGTCGGGCGATTTGTAGAAATACTCGTTGGGAAAATTATCCGCGGTGCGCCCGGGACGATCGATGTAATTGCTAAACGCCGCGAGAAACTTTCCCGGGCGGGCGAGCGGGGAGTGTATCTCAACGCCGGCGACCGGCACGCCGTCTTGTGTGGCAAGGAGTTTCTCAAACCCTCGCCGATATTTACGCCAACCTTCAATGATCTCTTCCATCACACGCTGCGGCCCCTTGGCCTTGCGCGCGCTCACCGTGTCGCTCACATCCACCACCATATTGTCGTTTTTTATGACGCCGATTCTGTCATCGTTGAATCGTAGGATTTTCAATGCAATCTCCTCTCGCGGCAAATTTCCGCTTATAATTGCGACAATGACCGAGAGTTGTCAAACCGAAATGCTAGCCCATAACACGACCAAGATCGCAGTGTTCGCCTTTTCAAATTGCCGGGTTTGTTGTAATCCAATGGGAGGAGGAAACCATGCTGTTGATCAACAATCAGGAAGTGGAAAAACTGTTCACGATGAAAGATTGTCTCGAAGCGTTGGAAGTCGGTTACGACGATTTGCTCAAGGGCGACGCGGTGTATCGGCCGCGGTTAGACTTATGGATGCCCTGCGACCGGCCGGACGGTTACTATCGCTGGGGCACAATGGAAGGCGCGAGCCGGAAAATCGGCGTGTTCGCGATTCGCATGAAATCCGATGTGGTCTATTGGCCGAGCGGCGAGACGGAAGAGAAGTATTGCATGCAGCCGGGAACGTGGTGCGGCTTGGTGATGGTGTTCAGCGTGCGCAACGGCGAACCCCAGGCGATTATCAATGACGGCCTTATTCAGCATATGCGCGTCGGCGGCTGCGCCGGCTTGGGCGCGAAATATTTGTCGCGTCAAGACGCCTGCGACGTCGGCATCTTCGGCTCCGGCGGCATGGCGCGCAGTTACTTGGAAGCGTTCTACGAGGTGCGCAAGCTGCGGCGCGCGAAAGTCTACAGTCCGACCAAAGCGAACCGCGAGCGGTTTGCCCGAGAGATGACGGGGAAATTAGATATCGAAGTCGTGGCCGTCGACACTCCGGAAAGAGTCGTGCGCGATGCCGATATCGTGGTCACCTGCACCGACTCGACACAGACGGTCTTCGACGAACCTGACTGGCTGAAGGAGGGCGCGCATATTACGTCTGTCCGCGCCTGTGAGATCGGCCCGCGCGTAATCAAGGCCTGCGATCTCTCGGTCAAACTCGGCAAGAATACGATTGAGGCGATGGACGAAGGTATGATTCGCTTGCATGGCAACGTCGGTTACATCGCTGGCCAGCCCGAGGAGCGCGCTCGCATTCCGAATCCGACGGTGGATAATTATAAAGGCGATTATTTTAAATATTTCATGGATATTCGTGCGGAAAAAGTTCCCGGGAGGACGAGTAACAAACAGGTGACCTACTTCATCAATGCGGGCACGCAAGGACTGCAGTTCGCGGCGTGCGCAGGGAAAGTTGTTGAGTTAGCGAAGCAGAAAAAAGTCGGCCGCGAGTTGCCGACGGAGTGGTTTTTACAGGATATCAGAGACTAGTTCGTTTCGGGTTACGCGTGTCGGGTTTTGAGTTGTCAAAAAAAACGCTAGACTCGAATCCCGGAACTCGGCACAGGTTAGTATCCCAAATCTTCGATCTCTTCTTCATCCATGCCGAAGTAGTGGGCGATTTCGTGCAAAACCGTCAGGCGGATTTCTTCGTGGAGCTCCTCGGGATCGAGACTGGATCGGTCCGACAACGGCACGCCTTGATAGATGCCGTAAAGCGTTTCGTGGCGCGGATCGAGTCCTTCGGCGCGCAGAAGGTCGTGTGAAGGCCGTTCCTCTACAACGAATTCAACGTTGCGTAGCTGCTCGCGGAACTGGCGCGGCAGCCGATCGACGATACGGGCGACTTCTTTTCTGATGGCCTGGTAATCCAACGCTCGTAAGTGTCTCGCAAATGTTTCCTCGCTTCAAGCAGTTCAACGTGTGCGCTTTAGCGCTTACAGCTTCGGTCTTGTTCGGCTGCGCTGCGCCGCTGACGTCCGGTGCCAAGAAAGCCCCATTGGAACCGTCCGCCTTTGGTGACGATCTCGACGTGGATTCATTGCGCACCGCCGTTCGATACAGCATAGCGTACCTGCAAAAAATACCCGCGGAGCGCGTCGTCGGTGAACAGCCGCGCCCGTTTACCGCCAAGAAGATTTTAGATTCCCTCACGGTTTTTGAGAAGCTGCTCGATCATTGGCATTGCGCCGAGTGTCTTGAACGCGAAATCAAAGCGCATTTCGACGTGGTGCCGTCGAGTTACGATGCGGAGCTAGGGCAGGTGTTGTTCACCGGGTATTATCAGCCGGTCATCGACGGCAGCCTCGTGCGCACGGAGAAATTTCGTTATCCGCTTTACGGCAAGCCGCCCGATCTGATGAGCGCTGAAAAGGTAACCCTTACGCCGCACGAGAGCGTCGAAAGGATTGTCGGCCGAGTTCAGGACGAGCAATTCTCGCCGTATTTTACGCGACGGCAAATCGACGATGAGGGTTTGCTGCGCGGGCGCGGGCTCGAGATCGCGTGGGTTGCGGATCCGGTGGAGCTTTTTTTTCTGCACATTCAAGGCTCCGGTATCATCCGTTTGCCGGACGGCGCTGACTTGAGCGTGGGCTACGCCGCGCAAAACGGCTGGCCCTACCGCAGCATCGGCAGGTTGCTCATCGATAGCGGCAAGCTTGGCAAAGACGAAATGTCGATGCAGCGCTTGCGCCGCTATCTCAATGACAATCCCGGTGAGCAAAGCGATATCCTGGCATACAACGAAAGCTATGTGTTTTTTCGCGTGAACCCGGTGGGGCCGCTGGGCAGCCTGGAAGTGCCGGTCACAGCGGGGCGGTCGATCGCGACCGACTCACGGCTGTTTCCCAAGGGGGCGCTCGCGTTGATTCAAACGGAAATTCCGATCATTGATAGCGCGGGAAAATTGACCGGCTGGCGCCCGGTTACGCGCTTCGTGCTCAATCAAGACACCGGCGGCGCGATCCGCGGTTTGCAGCGGTCCGACATCTTTTTCGGCACGGGCAGCGCCGCGGAAGGGTTGGGGGGGTACATGAATCGCACGGGGAAAA
>VBKX01000224.1:8272-14778 GCA_005879435.1 Deltaproteobacteria bacterium | reverse complement strand
GGAGCGCGCTTGAGGGATAATTTTCAAAAGAGTAACCTGGGCGGCACGCGATAGGGAAATGGAACGCCATACTGAGACGCGACGACTGCAGTGGGCATTGGCCATCAGCTCCGTGTATTTCTTCGCCGAGTTGATCGCTGGCTTTCTCACTAACAGCTTGGCGTTGTTATCCGACGCCGGTCATATGCTGTCCGATATGGGGGCGTTGGGGTTAAGCCTCTTCGCGTTTCGCATGGCCCGGCGGCCGGCGACGATTCATCGGACCTACGGTTATCATCGCATCGAAATCCTGGCGGCGCTTTTCAACGATTTGACGTTGTGGTTGATCGTGGGGATTATTTTTGCGGCGGCTTACAGTCGTTTGTCTCACCCACCGGAGATCGAAGGCTACGGCATGACGATCGTAGCTATCCTTGGTCTGGCCGTGAATCTCGTCGCCGCGGCGATTTTGCATGGAGGGCATCGTGACAATTTGAATCTGCGCGGAGCGTTCGTGCACGTCATGAGTGACGCCCTGGGCTCGGTGGGTGCGATCATCGCGGGGATCGTGATGTTAACGACGGGCTGGTATCTCGCCGACCCGCTCATCAGTATTTTGATCGGGGTGCTGATCCTCTTTTCTTCGTGGAGTTTGGTGAAGGACTCTCTCAGCGTGCTGATGCAGACGGTGCCCAAAGGCATCCAACTCGAAGACGTGCGCCGCACCATCGAAGCCGTCGACGGCGTCAGTGCCGTTCACGACCTGCACATCTGGGCCGTCACCTCCGATATCTTCACGTTGAGCGCGCACGCGGTCGTGGCAAACGGCGGGGATTTTCATCTTGTACTCAACGGCATCGAAGATACGCTTAGAGAGCAATTCAATATAGAGCACACGACGATCCAGTTGGAGACCGAGAGCCGGGAGGACAAGGAGTTCAAAGCGTTTTAGGCACTTCACAAAACCTTGCGCGCTTTGGAAGGTAGTTCATGAAACGAATCACGGTCATTACTGGGATCCTCGCTGCGGCCTTCGTGCTCGGCACGGGCTATTCACTGTGGAATTATGCCGGCAACAGGGAATCCGTTGTCATTTCGGGCTATATCGAAGCGGATGACATTCATGTCGGATCGAAAATCGGCGGACGGGTGCTCAAAGTAGTGGCGCGTGAAGGCGAGACTGTCCGGGCCGGAGAAACCTTGTTGCTTTTAGAACCTGGCGAGCTCGATGCGTCCCTGGCCGAAGCCCAGGCGAATCTGCGGCAAGCGGGGGCCCAATATTCGCTTCTTAATGCCGGATATCGCAGCGAAGAGATCGAGCAAGCCGAAGCAGTGCTGAAGCAAGCGCAGGCCGAACTCGCTCAACTAACGTCCAAACCGCGTCACCGGCAGATCGACCAGGCCATGACGGACTGGATGGAGGCGAAAGCCCAGGCAGAGAACTCCAGCAAGTTCTTGAAGCGCGTGGAAGACCTCAGCAAACGCGATCTTATTGCCAGGCAAGAGCTTGACGAAGCCACCGTGAAAAAGACCGAAGCCGAGCAAAAAGTGAAAGCTACGCGACAGCACTATGATCTCCTGCTGGCAGGTACCGTTGAGGACGACTTGGAACGCCCACGGCAGCGCGTGGTCGAAGCAAATGCCAAGCTTCGCCAGCTCCGCGCCGGCTACCGCAAGGAAGAGATCGCTCAGGCAAAATCCGCACTCGAAGCGGCGCAAGCGAAGGTACAAAGGATCCGCACCCAGTTGGATGAAACCGTAATCAAATCGCCTGTGGATGCTTTGGTGGAAGCCATGGTTCTACAAACCGGCGATCTGGTCGACCCCGGCAAGCCGGTGGCCACATTGCTGCGCACGGGGAGCCTATGGGTGCGCGCTTATCTTCCGGAGGCGCAATTGCGGTTCGTGCATCCGGGCGATAGAGCATCGATTCGCGTCGATTCTTTTCCCGACAGAAGCTTCAGCGGCGGCGTGCGCCGTATTCACCGCCAAGGTGGAACTGCTCCACGCAACGCGCAGACTGATGAAGCGCGCGTATTACAAATGTTTGAGACTGAAGTTATGATCGACGATCCCGATCAAGTGCTACGGCCGGGCATGAGCGCCGACGTCGCGATCCCAAAAGGTTAGTGTCGACACCGGGGTCCGGATCCTAGAGACGAACGCGCCGCCGTCGCCCGTGGCCCCCCGCTTAGGTTGCGCTTGCGCTCGAAACCACCCGCTGCGAGCGCGGCAACAAACAGGCCATTAAAGCGACGCTCACGATCGAAAGAATCCCAAGCAGCCAGAAAATTGTCGATAGCTCGGCGCTGACCAGGAGCAAGCCGACGATCGATGTCGACGTGGTCTTGGAAACCTGTTGAATCAATCGGTCGAAGGAAACAATCCCGCCGCGCAATTCCGCCGGAGCGTTCTGGGTGAGCAAGCTCTTCTGCATGGGTGAAATAACGCCGTTGGCGAGGCCGTAGAAAAAAAGTGCGCCACCGACCAGCCATGCGCCATGGATAAAGGGGACGGCGAGCACGGCGCCGCCGCTGACCAGGAAAGCGAGGAACAAAATATTGGCCTTGTCGTGGCCGGCGGCAATGCGCCCCGCCTGGCTTGACGTCGCCATCGCACCGACGGAAAAAAAGATATAGAGGAACCCCGCCGTCGCCATTGAAATGCCCTGGGTGCGCACGAGAAAAAGCGGGAAGTAAGTGAGAAAGCCGTAGTCGAGAAAGAAGCGCAAGAAGCCTGCGGAAAACGCGATCACCAGCCGCGGATGGCGCGTGAGCCGCAATATGTCGCCGAGATAAGTCATGGGCTTCTCGCCGGTCTTACCTTTGGTTTCAGGCATCCAAAACAACGCGATCAAGCCCACGGGAACGGCGATAACGTAACAGGCGAAGGGCCAAAACCAGGCGATGGTCGCGAGCAAGCCGCCGAGGGGTGGAAACACGAAGTAACCGATGCGGTCGAGAAAAACCTTGAGGCCTTGGCCGCTGATTTCGTTGTCGCCTTCCAAAAGATCGCCGATCAGCACGATGGTGAGCGGGATGACGGCGCTGAAGCCGATGCCTTGAAGAGCTCTAAAGGTCAGTAGCCAGCCGAAAGTGGGCGCGAACGCCATCGCCGCGCCGAAAATTCCGAAAACGATCAATCCGAGGCCAAGCAACAGGCGCCGCCCGTATAAGTCAGCGATCACGCCGATGAATAGCGTCATCACCCATGAGAGCTGTGCGTCGGTGACGCCGAACGGTTGAGTCAAGCCTGGCAGAGCGGGCTGAATAAAGTTGACGCCCATCATTAGCGTTATGCTGGCTGCGTATACGATGCTCAACGCGCGAGCTTTCGCCGGAGCCAGCTTCTCCATGCCGAACAAGGTTATAATTGAGGCCATGTGCCGCACCGTAAGAGAAGCGACATTGGCAGTCAAGCGCGGAAGAGTTGGAGTATGTGGGAGTGATGGAGTAGTGGGTTATAAATTCCAACACTCCAGTACTCCAATACTCCAATACTCCATCACTCCAGGTTCCGATTGCGCTTGTGCCGTGATATGCATGTTCGCGACTTATTGGTTGACTCGGAGGAACCGTCCATGCCCCAAGACATGCGTACTTGGATCGCTCAACTGGAAAATGCCGGATTGTTGGCGCGCATCAGTAAGCCGGTCGATCCGCGCACGCAAATGGGCGCGCTGTTGTGGCAGGCGCGCGACCGTGGATTGCTGTTCGAAAATCTTCCCGGCTATCCCGGTTGGCGGTGCTTAGGACAAGCGCCGGGTGACGTATCGCTGGCGCCGGTGGCCTTTGGCACGCCTCGTGAGGAGATGATTCCGGAGTTCGTGCGTCGAACCGAGAAGCTCGGTACGACCCGATTGGTCGAAACCGGACAGATGCCGATCCATCAGGCGGGAATCCGCGACGGCGGACCGTTCATCGGCTCGGGATTGATGATCACGAAAAACCCGGAAACCGGGCGTCGCAACTTGAGCTTTCATCGTCTGCAAATGAAGGGTCCGAAGAAGACCGGCATTCTCTTGTATCCGCGCCATGCCTGGAGCAATTATCAAATGTACGAAGCGCAGGATGAGCCGATGCCGGTGGCGATCATGATCGGCCATCATCCGATGTACTATTTCGCGGCCGCGACGACGACGCAGTACGGCGTCGATGAGTTGGAGATCGCATCGGCGTTGCTGCAAGAGGACGTCGAATTGGTCAAGTGCCGCACCGTCGACTTGGAAGTCCCGGCCTTTGCGGAGATCATTCTTGAATGAGAAATTCCGCCGAAGATGAGATTGCCTGAAGTCCCGTTCAGCGAGTTCCAAGATTACTATCTTACCGGTTCCGGCATGAATCCCATCGTCAATATCAAAGCAATCACGATGCGCGACGATGCGATTTTCAAAAACGTCCAGAACGGCACCGAGGTCGAGGGTTGCGTGTATCACAAAGTGCCGATGTCGGCACAGATTCTGCGCCGTGCGCGCAATGTCGGCGGCTCCGCGGATGTCAGAAATGTTTTAGTGATGCCGGGAATCTTCGGCGTGGTCGTGCAGATGAAGCCGCGTTATTACGGCGAGGCGAAAAACGTTTTGATGTCGGTGCTGTCGAGCGAGTATCAGCATCCGAAAATCGCCATTGCCGTCGACGTCGACGTCGATATCTTTAACTACGCGGAAGTGCTCTGGTCGATCAACACGCGCGTCAATCCGGCAGAGGACATCACCATTATTTCGGGGTCAAAAATCCATGCGATGGATCCATCCTGTCCGGAGTTCGGTCATCCCGGAGCGCCGGGATGGCACCGCATTGGGGGCAAGATGATCGTCGACGCAACCAAACCGCCTGAGTGCGATGCCAAACGGCGCGATGAATTCGAACGGTTGCGTCCGGTGGGTTGGGAAACGGTACATTTGGAAGATTATCTGCCGGCGGACGCGCCGCCGCTGAGGACTAAACCGAAGATACCGGGGAGTTAGCGGATTCGTTCAAGGTTCAAGTGTTCAACGGTTCAAGGTGTTGAGAGAGGACAAATACCACGTGTGTGTCGTTGGCGAATCAACTCCGGGTATTGACGATCGAACTTTTGAACCTTGAACGTTTGAACGGCCGCGCATCAAGCGCGGGTTATTCTTCGGATTCGCCAAAGTAATCTCTAACGATCCTTTCCTTTATGTACTCCAACGCGCCCAAATCTTGAATAATATCGCCGCCCGTATCGTAGAAGAAAATGTCGCCCTGGTGATTTCTGCCGATGGCGACTAGCCACTCCAATTCATCCCGGTCTTCCAACATAAAATTAATTGCTTGATTAGCACCCTTGCTGGCAATGATGGTGACTTTCGGTTTGGCGGTTTTTCTTGCTTCAGACATGGACGAGCCTCCTAAGTGCAGAGTGAATCTATAACAGAAGGACGACCGCTACAACTTGACGAAAAGCACCCGGCAATTTCCTTGCTCGTTGCTGTAAGCGACTTAAGAGTTTTCTACGGACGGGCAAGTGATCTGCAGTGCCGATACTATGTCGCTCGAGTAGACGGACAGTCTAACCACGAGGGCACGAGAGCACGAAGATTAAGAGTCTTAGTATTCGAATCCTTGGTATACTTCACGCAGTCCGCGTTGGATTTATTTAGTGCGCATCGAGTTGGGGTTCCGGCACGCGGCGTTCGATGCCACTGAGGGCTATTTCATCGTAAAATCGACGCGGTTGGGTTTGCCCTTGAGCTTGGCCCGTTCCTCGCTCGAAAGGGGTTTAGCGGCCACGACGAATAGGCGTTCAGCGGCGACTTGATTGTTGGCGAGCAGCGTGTCCCGTACGACTTGCGCGCGCTGGCTGGCGAGTTGACGCAGATCCTCGTCGCTCACCTTGGCATACTGCATCATCAATTTTTCCATCTCCGGGACCGGCAAGTCTTGCGCTAAACCGATCACGTTGCGCGGTTTGGGAAAACTTTCATCGCCGTAGGCGTCTTTTAGATAGCGCGCATATTCGCTTTTATCGACTTGGACGTCGTCCACCGATCGCGGCGGCTGGCCTCTGCGCGCGAGATCCTTCAGCTTTTGAGCCTTGACTTTGCGTTCGATGCCGACTCGTTTGAGCCCGTCGAGATCGCTGACCGGATCGACGCGGCCGGTGATCTCAAGATTGAGTGCCGGACGATTGTTCATTGCCTTCGCCAGTGTCGCGATCTTTTCCCGCTGCGGCGGGTCGAGGGTGGCGCGGCCATCGGCAAATTCAATATAGCTCAGCTCGTCGCCGCTGCCACCGCCGCCGAACGCCGAGGCGATGAGTGAGAACGGCGCCGTGACTGCTTTCGTGATAATGTTGATGATAATCCGCAACACGATTCCGCCGACGCTAAACTGGGGATCGTCGAGCGAGCCGCTGATCGGCAGATCGACGTCGATCACGCCGTTGCGGTCTTTCAGCAAGGCGACGGCGAGCAGCACGGGCAGCTTCGTCGCCGTCGGGCTTTCGATTTTTTCGCCGAAGGTCAGCTGGTTAAGAATGATCTTATTTTCCGCGCTGAGCTTGCG
>VBKX01000224.1:5444-8262 GCA_005879435.1 Deltaproteobacteria bacterium | reverse complement strand
TTGCGGTTTTCCAGCTTGTACTTGACGTTAAACGAAAGCTTTCCTTTCTCGATGCCATAGCCGACGTATTTGGCCGAATAGGGGGTCATCGGACTCAGCTCGATTTCCCGCGCGTCAGCAATGATGTCGAGAAAGAGATCTTTGGAAAGCGGATTGATCTTACCTTTGATGTCCACCGGCGCCGATTCGTCGAGTTTGGCTTTGAGGTCGATATCTCCGGCCGTCTCCGGCTTTAGCTCAGAAATGACGCCTTCTACGCTAGTGAGGTTAGCCGAGTAATTGGGCTTGACGAAGAAATCGCTGAAGTTAATGTTGCCGCTCTGCAGATTGATTTTGCCGATGCTGATCGCCTTGGGGCTTGCGGTGTTTTCTGCGGGTGGCTGCGCGGGTTTCTCCACTGGCTGCGCTGGCGCCGCCGGTTCTTCCTTCTTTTCTTCCGGTTGGACGGTCAACTTTTGTAAGTTCATTTTGCCGTCCGCGCCGAGGATCAGCCGGGAATAGAAATCCGCCAGCGTGATCTCGCCGATACGCAGCTGAAAAGGCTCCAAGTCGAACTGAATGGCGTCGAGCGCGAGCGACTTCCACTTGAGCAAAACGGTCTGGAGAGCCAGCTCACCCTTGGTGCCGATTTGCCCACCGGTGAGGAGGAAATTAACTTTGTCGGTCATGTAATTCTGAAACGGCACCAACTCGATGTCCTGGCCATCGACGGCAAACTTGCCATTGACAGGATTGATGGTCGCCGTGCCGACGAGACGCAATAGTCCTTTGTTATTGATCCTGGTTCTGATCGTCGCTTTACCGCGTTGGTTTTTTGCCGTGGAAAAATTCTCCGCGCGAAGCGAGATCTCGGAAAGAGTTGTCTTTGCCGCCGTCGGCGAGCCGCGATCATCGAAGTCGATCTTAAAGCGATCGAGGTTGATCTGTTTGGCGTCGATGCGCCATTCGCCGTCGGTTTTTTTCGTCGGCTGTGCTGGCGCGGCGGTCGCAGGCTGGGACTTTGCGATGCGCGTGAGATTGATGATGCCGCTGGCGTCGCGTTGGATGTAGCCGTTGCCTTCTTTGCCTTCGAGCGCTCCGATGACAATGGTTTTTTTAGCGACATCGACGGCAACATCCTTCAGCGCCAGCGACGCGATGCGCCAAAGCGGCTGAGGTTGCCCGGCGAGCTCAAGCCGCAACGCGCGCAGGTTTGTGCTCAAACTCGTCAAATTGATTTCAGATTGCTCGCCCTTTTGCTCGAAGCGGTATTGCGTCGATAGATCGAGAAGACCTTCTTTGATCTCTGCTGCCAACGCGTTGTCATAGTAGGGGCGAAGCGTGCCGATCTGCAGCGCTTCGAGGTCGAGCTTGCCTTCGGCGAGCAGCGGCGTCATTTGCAGCGTGCCGCTGTGGCTGAACTTTTCTTTGCCCTCGGATTCAAACGATAACTCAACGTTGGCTGTTTTTCCGGGCTCGTTCGTGAGGCCGGTAATTTTGATATTGACGTCGTTCAGGCGGTTTTTGTAGGGCCGCTGGGGTTGCTCATCGTCAATATGAATGATCGTCGACGTGAGCGCGACCTCATCAATTGAATAACCGAACGGTTTGCTCTCCTGCTTGGATTCCGCCGCGGTGGGCTTGGCCTCGACTTCTACGAGGTTCGCCAAATTCAATTTGCCGTCACGGTTCCGATTGATGTGCAGCTCGAGACCTTGGGCTTTGACTGATTTTAAGGCGCTCTTGCGGGCGAACACCTGGATGGCATCGATGGCAACTTCGAAACTGGGCAGTTTCAGCAAAGGAGCGTTGTCCGTTTGCTGCATTTCCACGTCCGTCAGACCGAGATCGCCGGTAATCGAGAGCACGGAGGGGCTGTCTTTCGATGTGCGAAAACTTGCTGTTATCTTGCTGTGGAGCTGCCCAGAAGGGAGTTTGAAGTTCAACGTCACGGGGGAATATTCGAGATACTTGGGGATTTCCAGTTTGTCGGTATTGATCGCGAGCGTGCTGTCGTGGGAAACCTTAAACGGTTTGCTGTCGCCGCCGAGGTGAAAAGGCGCGCCGTTGATCACGGCGGAGAACTCGGGCTTGACGTTGATATCGACGTACGAGGGCAAGCTCGAAATAAACGGCACGCCGACTTTTATTTGATCAATCACGTGTTTGGTTTTTTCCGGCCGGTCGTCGAAGTCGATTTTGCCATCGACGATTTGAATATTGTTGAGCGCGAAGCGCGGCGTCGGGCCCGGTGGACCGGACGAAGGTTGGTCGATCAGATCTTGAAAGTTGTACTTTAGATCTTCGTTGCGGACCAGGTTGATGTAGGGCTTAACCAGCCGCAGCTCTTTGACTACTGGGGCAAGACGGAACAGCGATTGCATCTCGAGATTGACGAACAGCTCGTCGAATGACACGGCGGGGGTTTGACTATCGCGCTCTTTCATCAAAAAGCCGCGAATCGCCAACGTCATCGCGTAAGGATTGATTCTCAGTTGTTCGATGGAGACCTGACGGTGCAGCTTGGTGGAAAGCTCGCGAGCCATCTTGCCACGGATTAGCGGCGGCGCCACCAACCCTAACAAGACTCCGATCGCGACAAAGATGCCAACCGCCCAAATCGCAATCTTTCGCGTGCGCGGATGGCGCGCTATTCCTTTCGCTCGATCACGGATCTCGCCGATCTTTGGGGCCATGGGGGGAAACTGCGAAATTGGATTCATGCGGATCTTAGCGCAGGGATGCGTGTATGTCTATGTTACATCGCTTGCCGGATTGAAATCTTCCGAAAGCGCGTTTGGAACGTTGTTATTGATCGTCGGCGGCTCGAATGGCTTCA
>VBKX01000224.1:0-5418 GCA_005879435.1 Deltaproteobacteria bacterium | reverse complement strand
AACGTTGGTTTCGATTTCGGCGACGTAGACTAAAACTTCCAGCGGGTGCGCACCATCGCCGAGTGCATAAACCGGGATCATTTCTCGGCGATAACCGTCCTCGAAACCATCGAGCGTGACAAGGTCGCTATCGCTAACTTCGTAGACGATCCCCCAAACCTCTTTCCCCGCCGCCGGAAAAACATTGGCGGTGCCGCAGTCCCGCAAACGTGAATGGCGCGTGATGCCGAACTCGTAATTGCGCAGCCGCGCGACGCAAACGAATCGAGACGACGCGCAGCGGCGCTGCATTTGTTGCCAGTTCATGTTGGAGCCGTATGCGAAATAGAGCACTTCGATCATGCCTCCCGGATTTCCTGCCATAGTAAGCATTGCAACAATCACTCACAAGCGACTTTTCGTTGGGGCACCGCCGAAAACTCCAACGAGGTGAACCCTATGCGGTTTGCGTGCATCTAAAATAAAAGTTAATATCTTAACGATTATTCAGAGGGAGCTGAACCTAGATGAAATATTTCAATAAGTTAGCTGGTATATTGCTATTTTCTACTTTCCTTTTGGTGCCGTACAACGCAGCTGCCGGAGAGGCCACGACGCAGCTCAGCACGACGATCGATGAATTCGTCAAAATCCTGATCAATACGCCGGTGGACCAATTGCGCGCGTCCGGATTGCCAGAGCGGGCAATGGCTCTGATCTACAGTCGATTCGATTTTTCCGAGATGACAAAGCGATCTCTGGGGCGCCATTGGCAGGCTCTCGACCAGAGCGAGCAGCGGGAGTTTGTCGAGGCGTTCACTCAACGTCTGCTGCGCGCTTACGGGCGCTCGGTACGGGCGTCGGGCGATGAAAAAATTCAGTACGAACGTGAAGTTCTTGACGGTAAAAATGCCAGCGTGGAAACCAAAGTCGTCGGCAGCGGCGATGAATTTCCAATCGACTACCAGCTTCACGAAATCGATGGCCAATGGAAAGTCTACGACATGGTCATTGACAAGGTCAGCATTGTAAATAATTATCGGGCCCAATTCGAACGGGTCATCGCCAAATCATCGGTGAAGGAATTGCTGCAAAAGATGAAGCAGCAGGATTCTTAAGTTCAGTATTGCCAAATCGCGTTTGGCCGCGCGGTTATCGAACGAAACTGAAATCGAACGCGCTCGCAGGATCGGGTGCGGTGTCCAGCTTGAACTCGGCGCGAATCTCTTCCATCGCGACCTGCAATCCTTCAGCACTTGCCCTACCTGTTGCGGACCAACTCGATGTGGCCATTTCGTAACTGCCATCAGCCAATCCCTGATCCATATCCGTCCATTTCATTATCGAGCGGACGCTCTCCTGCCGATTCGTTTTGGCATAATGAATTCCCCGCAGCGTTGCCCGCACCAACCGTTGGATCTCTTCCGGCTGTTTCTGAATCTTTTCCAGCCGCGTCCCGAACCCGGCTAATGGCGACGGGATCAAGTCGCCGACAAAGAGAATCTTGCGAAAGCCTTTTCGCTCCAGCATGACGTTGTAGGGCGCTTCGATGAGTGCGGCGTCGATGGCACCGCTTTCCATCGCTGCGACGCGATTCATGCCGCCGCCGAGAGCGAGGATTTTTACATCCTGATATGGCGCGATCTTGTAGCGGCGCAGCAGCGCCCGCGCGTAGGTATCGGTGCTCGCGCCGAACGAGGATATGCCCAACAACTTCCCTTTGAGCTCTTCCACTGAATTGATTCCCGGCCGCGCGATCAGCGCGAACAGCGGTTTGTCCGCGATCGTCATGACGACCCGCAAAGGCGCGTTGCGTAGCGCCGCGCGAATCGTCGAGCCGAGCGCCGTCGTGTAGCCCACGTCGCCGGCAATCAACGCTTGCATCGCGACTTGCGGTTTCATGATGACGTAATCGACATCGAGACCTTCGCTGCGGTAAAATCCCTTTTCGCGCGCCAGGTGAATGGGAAACCACGAGAGCGACATGGACGGCGCGGAAATGTGAATCTTGGTGGACTGCCCGGCGGCCATTCGTTGACCGATGAGCGAGATCATCATCCAGTGATTGCGAGCGAGAAGAGAGAGGCACGACTTGGGGGGGCAGAATTATTTGCCGAGTGGCGGCAAGCTTTGTCGCAAGGTTTCGAGGCGTTCTGCTCGGTCACGCGGATGGTCGTCGCGGTGGAGTCGCCAGCAGGATCAACACCGAAGAAGTAACAAGCGCGCACGAAAAAAGCGTGAACGATAAGTTGTAGCTGCCCGTACGGTCGTGCAGGAAACCGAAAAAGGGCGCGCCGCCGGCGGCGAACAAGTGCGAAAAGAAGAGCGAAAGACCGCGCACGGTTCCAAGTGATGTGCGGCCGAAGAAGTTGGCCCAGATGACTTCGCGCAGGACGAAGCTGCCGGCCAGGCCGGTGCCATAGAGAAAGAAGCCTAAGTAAGTGATATGAATTTGACCGCTTGAAATCGCTGTGATCAGTCCTACTCCCTGGATCAGAAACTGCACGCAGGAAACTTTTCTAATATCGAATCTATCGGCGAGCATGCCCCATACGAGCGTGGAGCCGAGTTGGGTGAGCGCAATCGTACTCATGAACGACGCGGCGATCAGCGGCGAGTAGCCGATGTCGGTGACATAAGAATAAATGTGCAGGTTGAGGCCGGCGATGCCGACACTGGCGATGCCGAACGTGACGACGAGGAGCCAGAAGGTTGGAAGGTGCAGCGCCTCCGTTCGGCTCCATACTGTTTCTGCCGGTAGGGTTGCCCATTTCGCGGTAGCTAATACTTCGCCATTCGAGGGTAACTTATCAGGTCCTTGGAGCGGCGGTTCGCCATCCGGTCGAAGTCCCATGTCTTCCGGACTTCGGCGTACGAAGATGAGCGCTGGTGCGACGACGAGGAGTGGCGCGACGATGCCGAAAATCGCCCACGTGTTGCGCCAGCCGACGAGCACGAACAGATACGCGGCGCACAACGGAATACTGAGTTTGGCAATGCCCGTGCCCAGGTTGGCGATACCCATGGCGCGGCCGCGTTTGCGCACGAACGATTGCGCGATCGTGACGTTGATGACCAGGGAGCCGAGCAAGGCTTCACCGGCAATCACCAAAGAACAACGGACAAAAGCGAACTGCCAGAAACTTTGCACCAGGCTTGAGAGCAACAGGCCTGTGCCTTCCATCAGGACCCCAAGGACGAGGACGCCGCGCCCGCCGTGGCGGTCGGTCCATGAACCGAGGAGCGGCACGATCAGTGCCGCGACGCCGATCTCGAAGGTACGAATCAATGAAAACGCGCCGCGCGAGACGCCCAGCTCCTCAGTGATGGGTTTGAGGAAAATGCTCAACGTGCTGGAGAAGGCGAAAGTGCCGGCGATGTTGACGAGAATGCCGACGCCGACGATATACCAGCCGTAGAAAAATGCAGATGATTTGGTTCCGGCTCCCTCGTTGTTACATTTGACCATGAATCAGGACGGGGATTCGCTGTAACATAATGAGATTGTCGAATAGCGGATTGTCAACACCGGTTGCAATAAGGCACTGCGCATGGACTTGATTGGCGCGTCGGCGCCGTTCGCATGGACGATCAAGCGCCATTCGGTGTTCGGATGCTTGACGACCGTATCTCCGTTCCGCTCCGCGACGATCTCAAGCGCGAGAAAGTCTTCGGATTGGAAGCGACTCCGCGAACGATCGGCATTCGCAATGACCGTTAATCAGCCCGGTCTGTTTCAACGTACGATACCTCTCACGGTTTAGTTGGGAGTTTGCCGCCCCAGAGCTCTTTTAGAAATCCGCTTTTGTCCAGGCTCTCGGCGAAACTGTTGTCGACGAGTTCGTTGGCTTGCCTGAGGATCTTTAAACCCGACTCGCGCGCGACATCGACGGAGTCGGTGACCGCGTTAAGCGGCACAATCAATCGCCGATTCACATGTTTTTTGGCATAGGCTTCGTACGATGATTGCAGCACCGCTTCGTCCTGAATCCGCAGGATCTTCGCGACCGAAGCCTTCGCCTTTTCGGGATTGTCTTCGACGAACTTGACCGACTCCGCCAACGCGCCGACAAAACGTTGCACGGTTTGGCGCCGCTCCCGAATGGATTTAGCGTTGGTGTGCAACGAACTATAAATGGCGGGCAGACCCAAATCGTTCAGATGATAAACGACGTTGAAACCGTCTTTCTTTCCCCGCGCGTCCATCGGTGGCGTGAACGGTGCGGAATCGATGACCCCCTGGAGGATCGCGTTGTAGCGTTCCGGCTGACTGCCGCCCACGGGGCGAATTTGCGTGTCGACTAAACCGAACTTCTTCACGAACGCGCGCAAAAGCCGATAGGGCAATCCGCCGACCGATCCAACGCCGATGCTTTTCCCCTTCAGATCTTGAATCGTTTTTATTTCCTTGCGCGCGATAATCAAGTAGGGCAATCCCACCAAAGGCGACGCCACGAGACTAGCGTCGCTGCCCGCCGCCATACCTGGAATCGTCGCGTCGGCGGCGCAGTAGAGAAACTGGATCTCGTCAATTGCTAGGGCCGCCAAGTTTATGTTCGCAGCGGTTCTGAAGACCACATGTCTAACGGAGAGGCCGTACTTAGCGAAAAGATTTTGATCCAAGGCCGTGTACATGTGAATGAATCCGCCGCTAGTGGCGCAAGTGGCGACGTAAATTGTAACCGGAGTTTCGCCGGGCTTGGCGAGATAGGGGCTCGTTTGCGCGCGGATGATGGTCGGCAAGACGAACAGGGTTAGGCAAGCGGCAAGAAGGCCGCTTGTTATCGGCGGTCGTCTTGGTTGCATCGCGGCTAAACCGAAAAGGTTCATGGATTGCGTTGTCGCGTGATAAGACAATACTCAGCTGTGTTCTGTCAAACGCTCGATGGCGCGGGTTGAAAATCTTTCGTGACGGCACTAACAATGGCGCGCAGATTGCACAGGAGGTTGGCCGTGCTTATTCTTTCCAACGAAGACATCGAAAAGATTCTGCCCGTCGGCGCGTGTCTCGACGTACTCGAACAGGCTTATCGCGATCTCGGCAACGGGATGGCCGCGACCGTACCACGCTACGATGTTTTCAGTCCGACTAAACCGAACGAATTCTACGAGTACAAAACCATGAGCGGCGTACTGCCCAATCGCAACATCGCGGCACTGCGCCTCAATTCCAGCGTCGTCAAATGGTACGAGAAAGCCGGCGGCGTGCGCAAAGATAAGTTGCCGGTTGCGGGCGGTGGTAAATTCGTCGGCTTGGTGATGTTGTTCAGCACGGAGACCGGCGAACCGCTGGCAATTTTTCCTGACGGCTACGTGCAGAAACTTCGCGTCGCCGGTGCAAGCGCGATCGCGGCGCGCTACCTGGCGCGCCAAGATGCCAAAGTTATGGCGTTGCTCGGCGCCGGCTGGCAGGCAAGCGCGCATTTGATAACGATGTTG
>VBKX01000227.1 GCA_005879435.1 Deltaproteobacteria bacterium | reverse complement strand
ACGTTCTGGCGAAACTTGAGAATACCGAGCTCGCGCGGAAACAGGGTTTGCCGGTGCGGCAAATCTTCAGCGACAAAGAGGGCGACACGATCAGCACGGGCTCCGGGCACATAATCACTTTTAAGAATGCTCCGCATCCCAACGCGACAAAGGTTTATCTCAACTGGTTTTTGTCGCGCGACGGACAGTTGGCGTGGCAGAAACTAACCGGCCGAAATTCGTTCCGAACGGATATTTCGAAGGACATGATTCTCTATAAAGATGAGCAGGTGCCGAAAGAAGGGGCCAAATACCTCCTGTCCAGTCTGCCTCAATACGAGGACATTAAGCCCTTGCGCAAGCTGGTCGACGATGTTTTGGCACAGGTTAAGCAGAAGTAGGACCGTCGGTTCGAGAAATTTCACCGGGCGGTTGGGCAGCGTGATTCAGCTGCGGCGTTTCCAGCCTTGAAACTTTTTGCTTAAACGCGACGCGGGCACAATCGCTCATCCGGTTGAGTCTACTTGCGTCGGACTGGCGCGCGCGTTCGATCGTTTGCCGCTGGTCGGAGGACCGGGCATCTAGGGCTTATTGGCTTGGTTGCCTGGGAGCAGGCGAACGCTCAGTCCATAAGACAAAAAACGACCGCATAATACAGATTAGCCTGATCGCTGGAAGATTCCCCACAAACATGCGGTATAAAAAGGTGATGGACGGGCTTTCGCACCTTGTCATTTCGGCAGCAAAACAGTTTTGGTCGGTGCTTCCCGAAGGGAGCCGGCTGCCCGAAGATGTGTGGCAAAAAAGATATTCATTTCTGCTCGGGCTCACTTGGTGTCACGCCATCGTTATCGCGCTCACCGGCTTCGATTCGTGCGTGGCTATCGTAATTCTCCACCCCAAAGCTCTTTAAGAAAACCGCTCTTGGTAAGGTGCTCGGCGAAACTGTTGTCGAACAGCTCAGCCGGTTTTTTGCGCACATTGGTTCCGGTTTCGCGCGCGACCTCGACGGCTCCGGCGAGGGCGTTTGCGGGTACGAGCATCCCTCGGTTGACCAGAGAGACCGCATAGGTGTCGTAGGCGGTCTGCAGAGTTTCCATGTCGGGAATCTTGAGCACCTTGCTCAGTGAAGCCTTTGCTTTCTCGGGATTTTTTTCGGCGAAATAAAGCGATTCGGCGATAGCGGCAACGAAGCGTTGGACCAGTTGTGGTCTCTCCTTCATGGTTTTCGGATTGGTGTGCAGGGAGCTATAGATAAACGGCAGATTGAGCTCTTTGAGATTGTAAATAACGTTGAGTCCGTCTTTCTTGCCGCGCGCGTCCAGAGGCGGTGTGACCGGCGCGGCCTGGATGATGCCCGCGACCATCGCGTTGTAACGCTCAGGCTGGCTGCCACCCATGGGCCGGATGATGACGTCGGCGGTGCTGAGGTTGAACTTCTTCAGCATCGTTTTCATGAGCCGGTCATCTAAATCTCCTGCCCGTGACACGCCGATACTTTTCCCTTTAAGGTCCTCGAGGCGTTTGATGTCTTTTTGCGCTAACAGCACGTAGGGCAGGCCGATCAAAGGCGAAGCGATTAGTTTGCCATCGATGCCGCTGGCCAATCCAGGAATCGTGCCGTCGGCGGCGCAGTAGAGAAATGAAATCTCATCCGCCGAAAGGGCAGCGAGATTCATGGCGCTGCCGCTGATAAATTTATGTTCGATCTTGATGCCATATTTATCGAAAATACCGTTGTCCATGGCGGTGTAGAGATGAACGAATCCGCCGGAGACCGCGCATGTGGCGACGTGAACCGTGGTTGGCGCTTCGCCGGCTTTGGCAAGAAAGGGATTGGCTTGAGACCCGGGAGGGTCGATCAAGACGATCAACACCACCAGCAGCGCCAGCCCCAACCATGATTGTCGCGAATTCGAGGAATTGTGCCGGCCTAAAAATCGTCTGTCATTCATGTTTGATCCTCCTCGGTCGCGCTATGGCCACTGTAGTTTCAAGCGCGGAGCATGCGTTGGCCTAATGCTGCGGGTCAACGTCGTTGGCCGATCTTAGCGTGCGTAAACCTCTACTTTGCCTCTTCCTTCGCGTCGATTGATTCTGCGATAATCAAAATCGATCTGTTTGATCATTCTGCGCTCGCCTGGGAGATCGATTACGCGGGAACCGGAGCCTTCGGGGAAGCGATGGCGCACTTTTGGACTAAACTTCTGGTTGTTGCTGAAAGTCACGACCAGATTGGAAACTTCAATCGGCGCGTCTTTAACCTTGAATTGAATTTGTCTGAACCTGCCTTCGTGAAGTCGCAGTTCGATGCGGTGGTGGTCGTTTCTGAAGTCTACGTTGCGCGTCCCTAGGAGCTCCCATCGGCCCGGCGCCTTGGCCGCGCTGCTGAACTCAGCTATGAGCAAGAGTAGCAAAAGTAGCCCCGAACCAAAGTAACGTTTCATGGAGTCTCCGTTTTTTCTACGAACGAATCCGCTGCAAGTTGTTTTGATTCACGGCAGAAAATCGACCGCCTGGCTCTTCGTTGGCGCGGAACGGCGCGCTAGGCACCGTCAAAGACCTCCATTTATTTTTCTAAAAATCTTCGATGAAAGGGTCGGTCCTTGACTCCGATTATGGTGTCTCTGCCTGCCATGACGTAATAGTCATTCAGGCCGTCTCGGTTGTAGCAGAATCCAGGGACGTTGGCGACATCGAAGCATTGCCGAAAAGATTATGATGAGGTCCCACGCCCGGCTTTGATTCAGGCGCCGCCGGAGCAAACCATTGGGAATGGCTAGTGGAAGTGCGGCGGGTGGTGTATAGATGGGTCGGTTTTCTCCATCGATCTCAACGACGCCGAGGTATCACGCCATGAACATCGATCTTCATTCACATTTTTTCCCTGTGGAGACGCTGCAACATCCAGGTAAGTATCAGGATCGTGCGCCGAAACTGGTTCTCGATCACGGCAAGTTGTCGGTGACCTCGCAGATCGGCGCGCGAGGGGGATTGGGCGCTGGAGCGTACGATCCAACGGCGCGCATCAAGGCGCTAGATGAGATGAGCATCGACGTGCAGGCGCTCTCCCCGTCGCCGATTTTATTGTTCTATTGGGAAGAGCCGGCGGTGGCGGCGTACTTTTCGCGCAAGCAGAATGAGGCGATTCAGGCCGTCGTGCGAAAGCATCCGGATCGCTTCGTCGGTTTCGGCAGCGTGCCGCTGCAAAGTGTGATTGATTCCGTCGCCATCGCGGCAGAGGCGAAGAGCATGGGCTTGAAAGGTCTGGAGATCGGCAATGCCGTGGGCGACAAGCCTTTGGATGATCCGATCTTCGAGCCGTTTTTTGAAGCGGCGCAGAAGTTGGAATTGTTGTTGTTTGTTCATCCTCTCGAAGGCGGGCTGGATCGCGACGATCCGCTAGCGCCGATCCTCGGCAACGTTTTGCAATTTACTTTTCGCACGACCCTGATGATCGAGCGCATGATATTGAAAGGCATGTTCGAGAAATATCCAAATCTCCGTCTGTGCCTTTCTCATGGCGGCGGGTTGCTTGCGTTCAACATCTGGCGCCTCGATCATTCCTATTCGTTCCGCGCTGATTTGAAGAAAGTTATACCGCAAAAACCGTCTGAGTATCTAAGAAGGTTTTACTTTGATTCCATCGTCCATTCCGTCGCCGCACTCCAGTATTTGGTTCAAGTCGTCGGCGCGGACCGGGTCGTCATCGGTACGGACTATCCGATGGCGATGGGCGATTTTGACGCGGTGAACAAGGTGCGGCAGCTCGATCTTGCCGATGCCGAACGGGAAAAAATCCTCGGCGGCAACGCGGCACAAGCCTTGAATCTTTGACGCTAACGCGATAATGCATCCGGTCCTGTAATCATGAGGAGCGAATCCTTAATTATTCGATAGCATGCATGAGGACGTCGATATGCAATTGATGCTGATTGCTGCTCTGACGCTTTTTCTCGGCGCTTGCGCCACCGTACAAAGTCGAAGCCTGGCGGTATCGATTCTAGTTGACCTCGATCCCGCCAGCGCGGACCGCACCGTGATCGTCGAAAGCATCACCGCCGACAAAGAGGGCCGGCTCTACTTGCCGGATCGGGTCACGGGCAATATCCTTCGCGTCGATCCGAAGGCTCCGAAGCCGGTGGCGGTGGGGCGGATCGAAGCGCGCGAGATCACGGGAAAAAAGGTCAATGCCGACGGTGCAGGGATCGCTTTCAATGAGCAGGGCGATCTCTTCGTAGCCGCGGGGCCATTCAGCGAAGTTGTCCGCGTCAGGGGATCTGATCTCAATCCAGCGAAGCCGGGCGTGGCGCAAACATTTGCGACAGGGACAGCCGGCGCCAACGGAATCGCGTTTGACCGTCAAGGAAATCTTTTCATCTCAGGCGGCGCCAGCGGAATCGTCTACCGAGTCGGCCCGAATGGCGGTGTTGCCCAACCGGCGGTTCAAATCGAAAAGCACACGCGCACGCTTCCCGACGGCAAGACACAGCAGGCGACCGTTGCCAACGGGTTGGCATTTGACGCCAAGAGCCTGCTCCATATTGTCGACACTTCACGGGGTGCGATTTGGACGGTGGCGATCGGCACCGACGGCAAAGGCGGCAAGCCTTCTCTATTGGCGCAAAGTCCCTTGCTCGAGGGCGCCGATGGCCTTGACTTCGATCGCAACGGCAAGCTTTGGGTGACGGCGAATGAGCGCAATGCCCTAGTCACCGTTACGCCGGACGGGCTGGTGCAGGAGAGCGCAAAGAATGACAGCCGCGGGCCGCTGGAATTTCCCGCCGCCATCGTCTTCATCGGCGATACCGCTTATATCGCGAACTACGATACGCCGCGCCGCGACAACATGGATGCGAACGGCAAGTCTGCGTTGGACGGCATCGGCGCGTCGATCGCGCAAATCACGCCATAGGAGCTGCGGTGGCGCTGCTTTCCATCGAAAACGTTCGCAAGGAGTATCAGGTTCGAGGCAAAAGAGTTTTAGCCCTCGACTCGGTGGATCTGACGATCGCCGAGGGCGAATTCGTCAGCGTTGTCGGCCCATCCGGTTGCGGCAAGTCGACACTACTCAATTTGATCGTCGGCCTGATGCGATCGAGCATGGGGCGTATCGTTTTTCGCGGCGCGCCCATCGACGGTATCACTACAAAAATTGGCTACGTGACGCAGAAGGATAACCTGCTGCCCTGGCGTACCCTGATCGAAAACGTCGAGATTGCGTTGGAGATTAGAGCCATTGAGAAGAGCGTGCGGCGCGCTCAAGCGCGGGACTTGATCGATCAAGTCGGCTTGAGCGGCTTTGAAGACCACTATCCACATGAGTTGTCGGGTGGCATGCGCCAGCGCGCCAATATTATTCGTACGCTGATTTATGACCCCGAGCTGATCCTGATGGACGAACCTTTCGGTCCTCTGGACGCGCAGACGAGAATCGTATTACAGGATCAGCTCTTGAAACTCTGGGCCGCGTCGAAAAAGACGATCGTGTTCATCACCCATGATCTCATCGAAGCGATTACGCTGGCGGACCGCGTCGTGCTGATGAGCGCCAGGCCCGGCCGGATCAAGTCCATCGAACAGATCGCTATCCCGCGGCCGCGGGATGTTTTCAAGATCCACGAAGATGCACAGTTTCGTTCGTCCTATGAAAGATTGTGGCAGCAGCTCCGTCCCGAAGTCACTTTAAGCGAATCGGCGAAAGGGGAATTGATATGAAACGATTCATGATTATTTTGGCCAGTACCTTATTCTATCTGGAATGCTCGTCCTTGCCGGTGCAAGCGCAAGCTCCAAAAAAGGTTAAGATCACGATACCCGTGATCGCGCACTCGATGACCCCGGTGTTTCTGGCACAGAACAAGGGTTTCTTCGCGGATGAAAAATTGGAGGTGGACGTTACGTCGACCAACGGCGGCGGACCTGACATTCGCGCGCTGATCGCGGGCGATGTCGACTTCAGTTTTACCACCGGTGATAACGTCGTTCTTGCCCAGCAGGAAGGCAAGAAATTGATCATGGTGATGAGTGGCCTGAATAAGTTGTTTATCAACTGGGCGATGCATAAGGATGTAGCAAAATCCAAAGGCGTTACAGAATCCATGCCGCTCGCCGACAAAATCAAAGCGCTCAAGGGGTTGACGGTCGGCGTGACGAATCCCGGCGCGCTGACAGCGCACCTCGCCGCGTTCGTGATTCGCAAAGCGGGTTACAATCCTCAACAGGACGTCAATATTGTTCCTATTGGCTCGGGGCCGACCTGGCTCGCGGCGCTGGAAAACCGCAAAGTCGACGTCGCGTTGACGGCGCCGCCGGTTCCGGATACCGCAATCAGCCGCGGCTATGCAATTCTGCTGATCAATAACGCCAAAGGCGAAGATCCGTCGATTCCCGAGTTCCTTATGGAAAATCTCATTGCGCGTCCCGAGACCGTCGCCAAGGATGGAGATACGATTCGTCGAATGGTGCGTGCCTTGACCAAGGCGAACCAATGGGCGCTGCAAAGCACGCCGGAACAGATGGCTGAGGCACTTAAACCGTCGATGACCACGATTCAACCGGATCTTCTTCTGGCCGGAGTTCAAGCGGTTCGACCGGCACTAAGCAAAGACGGCCGAACCAGTGAACGCAGCGTGCAAGTCACCCAGGATATTCTCGAGCAGGCGGGTATATTGAAAAAACGCATCGCCTACGCGGACATCGTAACTAACGACTTCCTGATGAAATGATCAGTCGCCCTCGCCTTTATCTCTACCGGCTGATCTTTGGTCTGCTCCTTTTGGGTTTTTGGGAGCTAAGTTCGGGAAGATTGATCGACCCTTTTTGGGTGTCGAGCCCGTCCCTAGTTTTTGTCTATCTTTATGGGGTGTTCGCCGATGGCTCGATCTACGGCCATTTGGCGATCACCCTTTACGAAACCTTCACCGGCTTTTTCATCGGCGCAATTTTCGGCATCGGCGTGGGCTTTGCTCTGGGCCGCCGGGAGACCTTGGCGCAAATTCTCGATCCCTACGTCGTCGCGTTCAACGGCATTCCGCGCATCGCTCTGGCGCCGTTGTTTATCATCTGGTTCGGCATCGGGCCGACCTCAAAGGTCATACTGGTCGTGAGCGTGGTGTTCTTTCTGACGTTCTTCAATACTTATGCCGGCGTGAAAGGCGTCGACGAGGAGCTCAAAAATATCCTGCGCATCATGGGCGCGACGGAACGGCAGATTCTGATGAAAATCACGCTGCCGGCGATCGTGCCGTGGATAACTACGGGGCTGAAGATCAGCCTGCCTTATGCGATCGTGGCCGCGGTCGTCGGAGAGTTCATAGCCGCCAGCAAAGGTTTGGGCTATTTGATCAATTACAACACGTCGCTGTTTTCGACCACCGGCGCGCTCGGCGGGATTCTCGTTCTCGCAATGGTGGTTGTCATCTGTAACGAAGTGATCAACCGCGCGGAGTCCTATCTCCTCCGCTGGCGACCCCGCGAGGAGCGCAAGAGTGAAGGTGAGTTGTATTGAAAATCGGGGAAATGAACTAACCTGCAGCAAGCTGAAGGGTATCAGAACATCTAGATGAGAATTTACCCCAACCCATCACCCCGAACGGTTTAATCTCGGGCAGGTTCGGTCTTCGCTTGGATTCCCGATGGAAGCATTGGGGAATAACGGACTCTATGAGGGCGATTCGTTGGTGTGGTCGTTCTAGGCTAACAAATAGCTGCGTAGAACATCTCGCAGCATCGGGAAGTAAAATGGTCTGTATAGAATCTCTGCGGCCCCTGCATTAAGGGCGCGGTCTGCACGCTCTTCAACGTTGCAGGCGGTCGTCCAGCCGGTATTGATCACCACCGGTATGTTTCGCGTGGACATATTCCGTTTTAGACGCGCCGTGGCTTCGTCTCCGTTCATGCCCGGTAAGATAAGGTCCATCATGATCAGATCGGGATGTATGCTGGAAGCTCTGTCAATGACCTCTGGTCCCGTAGCGGCTTCGAAGACCTCATGCCCCAAACCATTGATGAATGCCCGGAGAGATTGCCGAGAAGTTTCATTACTGTCGGCGATCAATATTTTCTTGGCTGTGTTGCTCATGGAACGGGTTAGAGCACAAAGGATGCCAGCCGACGCAGATGCCATCTTCTTGGTACTTTCTTACCAGAAGTGACCCTCCTGGGACATTTCGAAGCAATATTTTCATGGGGAGAGACTTGATCCGGGGAGTAGATACTTCCCGTCACCGGTCATATCTACATTGGCTGGATGGTTTCCAGGGATATGATTCAAACCAATTGATCCGGACGGCAGTGCTGTGATTTTGGATGGTTTTCAGCGAGGGAAGGTAACACCGAGAAAAAACGGTGGCGAAAGCAGGAAGATCGAATGACGAATTTTATTTTTCGCTTAATTCGAAGTGGAAATCCAGCTGACAAACCTCTTTCGGTCAGTTTAGCAGGACTAAGGAATTTCCTCGAGATATACTCGGTTTCAGAAGTTAGATGGCGACAGATCGGAGCGACGATGTTCAACCCTTCACGAAAAATTGCTTTATCGCTGATTGTGGGCTGCATTGCGTGGAGTTGTGCTCCGATTAAAGAAACAGGTCGAACGATCGGCCACACGACTCGCGATGTGACCAAAGAAATCGGCCATGGTGCTCGGGACGTTACGAGAGAGATTGGTCACGGTACGCGGGATGTTGTTAAGGATATCGGCGAGGGCACCCGTGACGCGGTGAAGGCTGGCAGCGAAGAAGTGAAGAAGGTCGTGAAACCGTCGAGTGAGCAGTCGGAGTATTAAAAAATTAAGCGAATCTGACAACTGCGAGATTACCATCCTATCAGAACGAGTGAACTTTCCTTTGTGACTGTCCCGGCCGACATGAAAATCCGATCCGACAGCGCGGTCGGATTGGAATGGCAAGTCTAGAAAAACTCTACACGTAAGGATATCGGAATTGGGGTTCGTCGCTATCGACGCGGGGCCGCATACTTCGCGATGGTCGAGCCCGATCGTTCGTCCATGACCTCTACGCCATCGTCGAAACACGATATGAAGTTGCTGCTGTTAAGGATGGGCGAGACAGCCGAGTAGGCCGAGCACGATTCCTAGGGCATTGATTTCATCAATAGCACGACGACACTCGACGGGATCGAGCAATTTCATCGGATCGCGGTAGCTCTGCAAGTCCTGTCCGTGTAGGATCGGCGTTCAAGACCGTTACATCGGCGGCGCTTACGCCGGAGTCTAAGATTTCCACGTAAAAATCCGAGTAGGGTGAGAGGCTAACAACGTTGAATCTACAAAACCAGACACTGTCGAATGACAGGCTCCGCAGAATCACTCTCGTCAATTCCGTAATCGGAATTTCCATCGCGGGAATTTCCACTCGAGTATTTATGATCTCCGTGCCGACGCTGGCGACAGCCTTGGATACGGATATGCTCGGCATTTCCTGGGCCCTGATAATTTATCAGATGGCGGGGATCGGACTGGGCGTCGTGTGCGGCCGTCTCGGGGATATCTACGGCCATCACATCCTATACGGCTGCGGTATGGCGACGATGGCCGTCGGCTCGCTGCTCTGCGGTCTCTCGCAGAACGTTTTGCAGCTGATCCTGTTTCGTTTTGTCCAAGGCGTGGGCGGCGCCATGATTCAATCGTCCGGCCGTACTTTGGCCTTCAGGGCGATGCCGCAGGGATCCGAAGGAAGAGCTCAGGGACTCATGGCCATGTCCCACCAGTTTGGCTTCTTTGTCGGTCCGCCCCTTGGTGGTTTCATCATCGATTGGATCCACTGGCGCGGCATTTTCTTCTTGCTGTTTTTACCGAGCTTGGTTGGCATAGCGCTGAGCACCATCACCGGACGGGCGGTTGCGTCCCCCGCCGCGCGAACGCGGTCGATCGATTGGCGGGGCGCTTTACTCTTCCTTGGATTGTCGATCCTCGTCACGATGCTGCTGGATCAAAAAATCGCTCAGGTGATGGGCACAGGCAGCCAAACGCTGCTCGCTCTAGCTTTCGTCGGGATGCTTTGGAGTTTTATCGCGCAGGAGAAGAAAATCCAAAGCCCGATGATCGATCTGTCTTTTTTTTCGGTTCCTGCCTTCGGTTTTGGCTCGCTCGGCCTGCTCATGTGCTGCATCACTCAAGGGCTGACGACGTTTGTCACGCCCTTCTATTTGCAGGACGTGCTCAAGCTCTCGCCGAGCTTCATCGGGTTGATTTTTCTCGCGCCGTCGCTGCTGAGCATGGTGCTCTCGCCCGTTAGCGGCGCCCTGACGGATCGTATCGGCGCGCGCTTCCTGTTGATCCTGGGCGTGCTGGTCCTGATGGCCGCGTTTTTAATCGGCGCTAACCTGCACGCCGACTCCCATTGGATCTTGTCCGCGATCTTGCTTGCGCTCACTGGAATCGGATCGGCCCTCTTCAATACGCCGTCGCAGGCGGTGATGGTGAGTTCGCTGCCTAAGGAACATTGGGGTATTGCCATAGGCCTAATCAATGGCATCTTCGGCCTGGGACACATGCTCGGAATCTCGCTCAGCGGGATATTTCTGACCTTGGCCTTCCGATTTTATTCAGGAGATCCGGGGACAACGCCCGACCCTGGGGACACTCAGGTTTTCGCCGCTTCGATGAACGTAACCTACTTGTTCGCCCTGGGTCTCAGTGTGATCCCGTTGTTGACTTCGATAAAAATGAAAAAGATATCTCCGGCGGCATAACCGTGCTTCGAATTGCTAGAGAAAGTGGAATCGGAGTGTTCACCCTGTAGTCGGTGAGTTTAAGATCAAAATCTCTGCTTATTCTGCCTTTGCGGTGAATCGGCATTATGTTGCTTCGGCACGAGCCAGGGATTAAGTTGTCTCACACACTGCGGAGATATTTATGAAAACATATAACACTTCAGTGCTTCCGGCGTTCGTTCAAGTGGTCGCGATCGGCCTATTCGTTAGTCTGCCGGCGGGCAAGGCATTCTCCCAGGCCGATTTCTACAAAGGCAAAACGATCAAGATAATTCGCGGCGGCGGCCCCGGTGGTTCCGGTGAATTTCAGACCAGAGCGCTGGTGAAGTTTCTCGAAAAATATATCCCCGGAAAGCCGACTCTGATGGTGGAATTTGTCGAGGGCGCCGCCGGCAGAAAGGCGACCAACGTCATCTACAGCTCAAGCCGGCCCGACGGCCTGACGATCGGGTCGATCGGCGCTGGATTGGTAGTCGGTCCGATTTTGGGTCTTCCGGGCAGCAACTACGATCTCGACAAGCTGATCTACTTGGGCTCGACGGACACCGGCGATCCGTACGTCTTCTATACGAAGGGAGATTTGGGGTTGGATAGCATTGCTAGACTGCGAGCGACCAGCGGCCTCAGGTTCGGCGCTCACGCGGTCGGACACCCGGTGTATGTCACGGCGCGTTTCGTCGCCTACCTGTTGAATCTAAAAGACCCGAAGTTCGTCACCGGCTTTACGGGCCCGGAGATATACATCGCGCTCCAGCGTGGTGAGATCGACGCCCATGCGACTGGAGCGGCGCGCTTCGTAATCGAAAATCCGGAGTGGATCGAAAAGAAACTTGTTCATTTCCATGCGACCTATACCGTTCCCAAGGGCCGACATCATCCTAAATTTGCGCACTTGCCGGATCTCGACAGCTTTGCCAAGTCGGGCACGGAGCGCAAACTGCTCGACATGTTCCGCGCTTTTCAGTATCCGCGCTGGCCCTATATCTTCCCGCCGGGCACGCCCAAAGAGCGCGTGCAAATCATTCGGGATGCGATGCGCAAGGCGTTCTCCGATCCGGAGTTTCCCGGGGAGTTCAAAAAGCTGATGGGCGACGAGCCCGCGCCGTTGGGCGGCGAAGACCTGGAGCGGGCGATCAAAGAATTGCCCCGAGATAAGGAAGTCGTGCAGCTGTATCAGAAACTCGCCGGCGCCGACCCTCTGCCCGCGCGATAAGTTGGGGGAGGTTAAAAATTAAAAAGGCTGGAGTTTCGGCTGGTTCGTTATCGCCGGTAAAAGGCTGGAGTTTCGGCTGGTTCGTTGTCGCCGGTGGGGTTGACATCTTTTTGTCATATTCGATAAATTAACGGACACGACCGCTGGTAGGGCACTTTCAAAAATCGTTCAGTTGGGAATCATTCGGCGACGGTTCCGCGAAAGAGGAGGATCCATGGCTTACAAACTCGAAGGCAGCCTTTTGGAAGTTTGCAATTGTGACGTGCTGTGTCCCTGCTGGGTCGGTATGGACCCGGATAATGGAACTTGCGATACGGCTTTGGCGCACCATTTCGAAAAAGGCGAGATCGATGGCGTCGATGTGTCGGGGCTCACCATGGGGTTCACGGCGCATGTTCCCGGAAACATCTTGAAAGGCAACTGGCGCGTTGTGGTGCATATCGATGCGCGCGCCACGAAGCCGCAGGAAGAGGCCCTCCTCACTGTTTACACCGGCAAACAGGGCGGTCCCGTCGCCGATCTCGTGAAGTTGATTGGCGAGGTGGTTTCGGTAGAGCGCTCCCCTATCACGTTCGAAGTTTCGGAAGGCAAGGGAACCTTGCGCATCGGCAACGTTGCCGACTGTGAGATGGAGCCTTTTCGCGGTCCCAACGGCGAGGTGACAACGCTTCGCGATTCGATATTTTCGACGATTCCTGGCGCGCCGGCGTATGTGGCCAGGGCAACCAAGTACAAGATGAACAACCCTGCGTTGGGCCAAAACATCGACCTCAAAGATCACAACGCGATTCAGGGAAAATTTATTTTTCAGAGCTAGATTTTCCTACGCTGATGTGGGGCAACGTATTAGCTGAACGCCATGGGGGAGCGTAGAGCTTTTCTCGGGTTGATCGCTTCGCTGGTCGGCTCAGCATGGTGCGCTCTGTGGATCTGGGGCCGGTCGCCTTATGGCCGCTACCTCGGTCATGAGCAACTCGGCGAGATCGGCGCCGGCTCTCTTCTGCTTCCCATATCTTTATACCTGGTCGGTTGGACACTGATGACGGTGGCCATGATGTTGCCGACGACGCTCCCGCTGCTCGAAATCTTTCGCCGCTTAACGGCACAGTGCCAAGATCGCTCTCAGCTGTTAGCCTTGGTCATTGCGGGTTACCTGGCGGTATGGATGGGGTTCGGTATTGCCGCCCACGGAGCTGATTGGTTGTTGCATGAGGTCGTCGAGCGCAGTTCCTGGCTTGAAGCAAACGCGTGGCTTATCGGTGCTGCCACGCTGCTGTTGGCCGGCGGCTTTCAGTTTAGCCGCTTGAAATACCGCTGTCTGGAGAAGTGCCGCGCGCCACTGAGTGTCGTCACCGAGTACTGGCGCGGTCGCCATGAAGGGCGCAACGCATTCTTGCTGGGTATCCATCACGGCCTGTTTTGCGTCGGCTGCTGCTGGGCGTTGATAGAACCTGCCGTGGGGCCGTAAACTGAGCGCGCCGCTGGGCGTCGCCCTGATCGGCTGGGGCGGGGTGATTTTTGTCAATCACTTTTGATCGCGCCACAGCCAAACTCCACTGAGAGGTTAACCGAGATGGAACAAAAAAGCGCGAACAAATATTTTTCCACCGTCGGTGACGGCAGCGGGCTCGCTCAATCCGAAGGTCTTTATAAAGAAGAGCTGCAGCTGGCGCTGCGCAATAGCGGCATGCCTCTAGAGGCGCTGCGCTATCCGATCACACCGACAGGTCTGCACTACCTGCTGATCCACTATGACATACCGGCGGTGACCGCCGACCAATGGCGCCTAAAAATCGCCGGGCGAGTCGCTACTCCGCTCAATCTGACTCTCGAGGAAATCAAAAAGCGGCCGCGCCGAACTATTCCGGTCACCATGGAATGCGCCGGCAACGGCCGGGCTCTCTTCGCGCCGCGGCGCATAAGCCAACCCTGGCTTCTCGACGCTATCGGCAACGCCGAGTGGACGGGCACGCCGCTTCGAACCGTCCTGCAGGAAGCTGGCATCCGCGGCGATGCCGCGGAGATTGTTTTTACCGGCCTCGATCAAGGAGTGGAAGGCGACCAGATTCAGCACTATCAGCGCAGTCTGACCGTAGACGAAGCGACGAGAGACGAAGTCTTGCTGGTCTATGAAATGAACGGCGCACCGCTGCCGCCACAACACGGCTATCCGCTGCGCTTGTTGAAGCCGGGCTGGTACGGCATGGCGAGCGTGAAATGGCTGGACCGCATCGAGGCTGTCGCAGAGCCGTTTCAAGGCTATCAAATGGTGCGCGCCTATCGTTACGCGCAGTCGGCGGAGGACCCGGGCGAAGCCGTCAACGTGATGAGAGCGCGCGCCCTGATGATTCCTCCCGGGATTCCAGACTTCATGACCCGCGAACGGCTGGTCAGCGCCGGCCCGGTCACTCTCACGGGTAAAGCGTGGGCCGGGCATGGCGGCGTGTCGCGTGTCGAGCTTAGCGTCGACGGTGGCTCGACTTGGTCTAAGGCTGAACTGGGCGAATCGGCATCACCCTATGCCCGGAGAACATGGACGTTCGTATGGGATGCCAAGCCGGGCGCATGTGTGCTCCACGTCCGCGCGACCGATGCCGAGGGCAATATGCAGCCGGTCGATCAGCAATGGAACTACGGCGGCTACGGCAACAACGGCGTGCAGCGTGTGAATGTCGTCGTGCGCTGATGCTTCATTCATGGATGCCAACCTGAGTGGTTAGTCTAGAGAACAAAGCGACGACGAAGACGCCTGTGGCTTTGCCAGCAGTGAGATTTCCTCCCGTGAAATCGCCGTCGCCTCCAAGCCGCCTTTGAGCCGTCCGGTGAGATTTCCAGTGACGCGAGGACGAAATTGATTCTCCAAAGAGCTAGAATAATCGAATGGACGGGCTGAAGCGGCAGTGAGTCAAATGACGGTTCTCCTCAGGAGGAAGTGATGGCAATCTTCGAATCGTTGGCGAATTCTTTGAAAGTGTTGGCAGTAGGCGATCGGGTCAAGGTTACCCTCCGGCCGGAAACTGGACGCTTCCCGAATCCGACGGAAGGGAACATCACGCAAAAGGACAACTCGGGAAAGCTGGCGATATTCTCTCTGTGACCAGACTTAAATCATAGGCTCCGCGGTTGCTTGCGATCGGTTCTCGCAATTGCATCGGCTGCCGGGAGAGGCAGGACGCGCCGACTTGTCGGGGTCGTCCGTCTGGCGCTCACGGGCAACATATGGTACCTTGCGTCAATTTTGCGTTTGGCGAAAGGGAAAGCATACGGGAGTGCAGAAGCTAAATTCGTTGTGGCAAAGCAGCTGGACCTTATGCGGCTTGATTCTATTTGAGCTGCTTTTGAATTCGTGCTCGACGGGAGCAAGTATTCCCACCGTATCGGACGATGCGGTCGAGCTAATGGTCCGAAACGAGGCGGCGCAGATTATCGCTGTCAGCGAAGATAGAGATCGTCTTTCGGAGTATCAAATCTTTCTTTCCGATTTTCCCCGTAAAGACATTCTCGGCATGAGCATCGGCAACCACCGCATCTACATCAGTCACGAGCTGGCAAAGCTGGCCTCCAAGCGGATGTCGTACCTTTGGATGCTCCGGCAAACCTTAGCGCACGAAATTGCTCATGAGGCCGCCGGTCATGCTCTGCAAGGCGGTGCTACCCACCTCAATCTCGGCCTATTCGCGCGCGGCGTATCGAGTGGCGATGTGGGGCTTCCCTGGAATGTGAAATTGCGTAACTATTCTCCCGAAAAAGAGCTGGAAGCCGATTCAATGGGGCTGCAATATTGGCAAAAGCTCGGTTGGGATTGCCGCATCTGGGTGGGAATTCTGAAAAACTTCGAAGAGCAAAACTATGCCGGAGATGCATATCATCCGACCGACAAACGTTTGCAGCAGGCGCGAGGGATCTGTCTTAGGGAAGAAAAGGGTGGGGTGATCTGACTGCTGGGTTGCGATCTTCTTAGGATCTCTGCGCTTGATCGTGCGCGGGCGACTCCGACAGACTGATCAAAGGCAAATAAGCGCACTCGGTTTTACCGGCGTTTGGACCAGGTCCACGGCGGATCAAATTCTTGAGTGATGACGACTTGTAACCACGCCGAGCTCGAGCTGTTGCCGGCGCGAAAGCGCACTCTGCGTTGCCGGTATTGTCATTTGACCCTCGACGGCCAGGAGTTGGGCGATAACTATTGTCCCGAATGTTTCGACAGATCAGGCGAGCGCCGCTATGAGTTCGAGGAGGTGGAAAGGGCTAACGATGGCGCCGCGACCTACCGCTGCGAGCAATGCGGCGCCGTCGTCAAAATTTGCTAGCGACTTACCGCACCTCAATAAAATAATTGGCGAGCGTGACGCGCCGTTTACCAAGCGCGGTACATGATTTCTAAAATTTGTCCGCGTGTCTCCTGCGTATCGATACCTTTGGCCTGAAGCTGCGTGCGGCAGATTCGCTCGCAGAAGGCGATCACCGCCTGATTGACGATCATCGCCTTGCCGTTCATCGTCGGATGACCGGTCATTCGACCGTGGCGCAGAAAGACGGTTTCTTCGGGATGATAGATCAAATCGTAGAACGGAACAGCTTGCGGAATCGATTTTGCCAGATTCATGGACGTCTGGTTGTTTCTCTCAACGTCAGACCGTGCGGCTTCCGCCCAATTACGAGCGAAGTCGGCAGGCTCAAGATCCGCTGCGGCAAGCACAGGTGGATGGGCTGGCGCTAAAGCGGAATAGGACTCAAGCAACGTCGCCGTACCGCCCGCCAACTTGCGGATGCCACCTTGGCCCTTAGTGGTGCTGTTGATGATTAAGCCCGCTTTGGGAGCCCAATTCGTCAATTCACCTTCATCGATGGCGATCGCCATGCTGGCACCATTTTGAATCTCGCCGCACAACGAGATCGCATGTTCAACCGTGCGGTTGCAGATGATCAGTCGTCCGCCGTCAAGTTTGTCGGCAACGTGAAACGCTACGGCGCGCGCCGAGCCACCCGCGCCTAACAACAGTACGGTCAGTCCCTTGAGTGACGAGATAAAACTTTCCGTTCGGTCCGGTTGGTGTTGCAATAGGCTTTCGATAAAACCCTCGCCGTCGGTGTTATAACCGACGAGCCGTCCGTCGGGGGCGCGCACGATCGTGTTCACTGCCTGGATTCGCGCGGCGCCCGGATCGAGCTCATCGAGAAAGTCGATGACGCGAACCTTGTGTGGCACAGTCACGTTGGCTCCCAGAAAGCATTCAGATTTCCTGAGAACGGCAAGCAACTCGCCGACACGCGCGTCGTCGACGTCGAAGGGCAGGTAAACAGCGTTCATATCTAGGTGTCGAAACGTCGCATTCCACAACCCGGGGCTCTTCGAGTAGTGTGACGGCGCGTCGCCGATGACTCCGGCAAAGAGCCGATCGTGAACGCCGGCGTCTTGCGCCACCGTGTTCGATACGCAGTTTTGAATCGCGGCGATATCTATAGGCGATGGCATGGTGCTTAGTTGACCGCGCAGAATAGCCGCAAAGCATGGCGTTTTCGGCAGCGGGTGGAGGAGATCTGAGCCGTGTCAGGCGGCTTTCTTGACTGCGAACTTACCGTCGCTGAACATCAACTGCGTGTGCCGATCATCCAGGACGGTGTCCATGGCGATGTCGTGTCCCCAGAGCTGGTGGATATATCTTAACGTTTTTTCGGCATATTCGAGCTGGAGATCGCGCCCGTCGTGATCGTGCTTGAGCAGCAGGATGCGATTGTGTCTCCTTGATCTCGCGCCAGTTCTCATCGTCGGCGACACGGCTGACCACCTGCTCGTTGCCGCGGCTCTTGTATTCGAACAGGTTGAGCTCACGGATCAATTCCTCGGTAAGATATCGCCTTAAAAACGAAGCGTCACGCTCGACCTCGCGCACCTCGAATAATTTCTCCCGGCCATTTTTCTTGCGCGGGCCGAATTCTTCGATCTCGTCAACCGATGGATGGTCCCAGCGTCTTTCGATGTCCTCCCAAATTTTCATGCCGACATGATAGGGATTCAAACTGCCCGGGCTCGGGCGTAAAACCTGAGTGTGTCGAACGAGGAACTCCAGGTGTAGTTCTTGGGGCAACTCAAGGGCTTCGAGAATGCGCTTATGCCAGAAGCTCGCCCAGCCTTCGTTCATGATTTTCGTTTCGATCTGTGGCACGAAGTATTGCGCCTGCTCATGGACGATGGTCAAAAGGTCTTTTTCCCAGTCGGCGAATTGCCGGTTGTGGTCGCGGATGAAGGTCAGCAGATCTTCGTCCGGATAGAGCGGCACCTTGTTTAGATCGGGCTGCGTGGTCTCCCGGCGCCGGTGGATGCTGCCGAATGGATCCGTCGGCGGCTGGGACTCCGCCATCTTCATTTTGAGCTCTTCTTCCGCGCTCGGCTTCTTGATCGCGAGGTTGCGCCGGCATTGCAGGGAAAGCGCGTGGGCAGCATCGAGAATAGCTTCAACCTTGTCCAAGCCTATGCTCGGGTCTTCGACGTAGTGGCGCACGCGGTTGGCGTGACTTTTGAACGTTTCGATGGTGTATTCCGCGCGCGTGGACCGGAAGGTAAAATTATTCTTGAAAAAATCATTGTGCCCGTAGACGTGGGCGATGGTCAGAACCTGCAAGGCGAGGCTATTGTCGCGCATGAGGTAAGCGATCGAGGGATTTGAATTGATCACCATCTCGTAGGGAAGCCCGCTGACGCCGTACTCGTATAAGGTTTTGAGCTTCTCGAAATTCTTGCCGTAGGACCAGTGCGGGTAATGCGACGGCATGCCCGAATAAACCATGTAGGAAAGCATGTCCTCATGGTCGCAGACTTCGAATTCTTGCGGGAACGGATCAAGCCCGAAGTGCTCGACGAGCTTTATGATTTTCTCATTCCAACGTTCGAGGTCTTCGATGGTGAATTCAGCGGCCATAGCGGGGATCTTACGCGGCGTCTTCCCGAGCGCGGTCCTTACTGAGAAAGGTTTTGAATGAATTCCAGATGTCTTCCTTCTTTTGGATCTGCACCGTCTGAAAATTCGCTGCCTGGAGCTGCGAAAAGAACGTAATCATGCTGCTGCCGTAGTAGCCCGAGCCGAGCGGCTTGATTTCACCGTAGCCGAATAGATTCGCCGTCTCGGTGATCTGTTGGGCGGCCTTGAGGGCGGCCTCATTGTCCGACTCGAAGTTGTCGCCGTCAGAGCAATGAAACACGTAAACGTTCCACAGAGCGGGGTGGTAGCGCTGCTCGATAATCTCCAGCGCTTTGTTGTAGCCCGAAGAAATAAACGTGCCGCCCGATTCGCCCTTGTGAAAAAATTCCTCCTCCGTCACTTCATGGGCCTCGGTATGGTGCGCGATGAAGACGATCTCGACATTTTGATATCGCGTGCAAAGAAACTGGTACAGGAGAAAGAAGAAACTGCGCGCCAAATATTTTTTCATCGTGTCCATAGATCCGGACGTGTCCATGATGCAGAGCACGACGGCGTTGGATTCATTGCGCGTGTCGGTGATCGTGTGATGGTAGCGTAGATCGTCTTCGTGAAATGGAAAGCGTTGCGGCTGCGCGGCGCCGGGATGATGCTTGATCGAGGCCTTCTTGCGCTTGACGCGCGAACGAGCGGTGCGCTTTTTATCCAAACGCACGCGGATACCTTTGCGGCGAAATCCTTTCTGGCGGAACTGGCGTTCGATCTCGATCTGGCGCAGCCGTTTTCGTTCGATATCGGGCAATTCCAAATCTTCGAACATCAAATCGATCAGCTCATCGAGGCTGACGTCGGTTTCGTAGTAGTCGACGCCGGGACGGTCGCCGGCTTGATGACCTGCTTTGCCGTCCTTGCCCTGACCGACGACGTCGCCGGGCTTGGGCTCGCCGTCGCCGCCTTGACCGACGCCGGGGGCGTTCTCGCCGTAGATGAAGCGGTATTCTTTGACGCCGCGGATGGGGACCTTAATAATTCGGTTCTTGTCTTTACCGATGATGGATTCTTCGGCGATGATGTCCGCGATGTTATTGCGGATCGCTTCGCGAACCTTCTGCCGGTGCCGCAGGCGATCACCAGCGCTGCGATCGCTGCGTTGGCCGGATGATGAATTGTACGGGCGAAAGATCGTTGACAACGGGTTACCCGAAAAGCGTTTGGCAGTGGGTTAACGAGAACGCTCCGTTAATCCTTCCATAAGTTATTGGCCGCGTACTTGAGCACGACGTCGACGCAACTCGGGCAGTAACCATGATCGAGCAGGGTTTTGACCATGGCGTCGTATTTCTCGGACTGTTCTTCATCGCGCATGCGCGCTTTGGTGATCACGCGGCTCAAATCGCGCACCGAGGTTATGAGCTTCTTTTCGATAGCTTCTTTTAAAGGCTCGTAGCTTCGATAGTCGATCTTTTCGCCGCGCCGATTGGCGGCCCAGAGATAGGCGATCACTTCCTGACGGAAC
>VBKX01000222.1 GCA_005879435.1 Deltaproteobacteria bacterium | reverse complement strand
ACGATGCGCTCGCCGCGACGGAGGAGAATCGACTCAAAGCGCTCGCCGAAGGTCTCGGCGCGGCGATCGCGCGCGCGGGCTGTCTTCTCATCACGGGCGCGACCACGGGGTTGCCGGACTTAGTCGCAAGAGCGTTTCGCAAGAATGGCGGCTTCGCGCTCGGTGTTTCACCGGCGGAAAATCGCAGCGAGCACGTGGGGCGCTACGGACTGCCTGAGGACGGTGCCGACGTGATGATTTACACCGGCTTCGGCTACAAAGGACGCAACGTCATCAACGTCCGCTCGGCGGACATCGTGCTGATTTTCGGCGGCGCGACGGGTACGCTGAACGAATTCACAATTGCGTACGACGAGGGTAAAATTATCGGCGTGCTCGAAGGCAGCGGCGGCGTGGCCGATCATCTTCGGGAAATCATCGGGTTTTGCAACAAACCGACGGCAGGATCGGTTTTTTATGAAAGCGATGCTGCAAAACTTGTGGCGCGATGTGTTGAAGCTTTCGGTTCTTAGCCGCCGGCAATTTAAGAGTTTGGTGCCGACTTGGGTGGAGTTTTATTGAGACTTGCGAGATATTCCTTCGCAAACGCTTTCAGCTGATCGCGTTTTAAGCCACTCAGACTGGCTTCTTCTAGGGCTTTCTCTTCAGTCCAATCCTGTTCGATGATGCGAAACATCATCATCAGCGGCGCGACGCGCTCGGCGAAGGCGCAGTTGATCAGCATGGGATGGTTGTCAGGGTCTCTAACGAATTTTAAAAATTCATCAACCTGCTCGCGCCGCGGTAGTTTGGCAGAGGACGGAATGTTGAAGTAGCGCAGTTTGTTCTGCTCCACCAACAGACGCTCGCGCGTAAGGTTGACGACGTCTTTCACGGATCGAAGGGTCAGCACCGAGCGGTAGCCGTTGGCCGCAGCCTTCGCATAAGCCTGTGCCGAAGGTTGCCCGCCTGCACCCGGTTTGTCGTCGATGCAAAGCACCACCGGCGCGTCTACTTTTTTTCCGAATGGCTCAAATTGTTTTGGCCGTGGCTGCTCGCTTTGTTGCGCCGAAGTCGTCTGAAACAGCGCGATGACCAACGCAGTGCCGGCGTAAGTCGAAGCCAGTCTTTTCGCATTTAGCCACCGATAACGTGTCGGAGTGAAGTGCATTAGACTGCCAAATCCGATGGTTGCAGCGAATAACTCGTATGAGTCGAGATAATCCTAGGGCCGTTTCGGTGGGTGAGTCGCGATATACTCTTTGGCAAACTTTTTCAGCCCGTCGCTGCTCAGGCCGATCTTGATCGCCTCATCCAACGCTTTGTCTTCGCTCCATCCTTGATCGACGACGCGCAAGATCATCATGAAGGCGCCGACTCGATTGGCGCTGGCGCAGTTGATCAACATTGGATGGTTGGATTTGTCGCGCGTCAGTCGCAGGAACTCGTCGGCTTGCTCGACGCGAGGCGATGCGCCGTTTACCGGGATATTGAAATAGCGCATCTTATTGCTTTCAACCTGCGCGCGTTCGCGGGCCAGATCGATGCCTTCGCTGGCGGTGCGCAAGCTCAAGACAGCGTGAAAGCCGGTGGCAGCGGCTTTGGCGTAGGCCTCGCGGGTGGGCTGTGCGCCGGTGGTGAAATTTTCATCCAAACACAAGACCCGCGGGACGTCGGCACTCAAGGATTTCTGGATCTGATCGAGGCGGGCGCGGTCGGCTTTCGTAGTTTCCGCTGCGCCGGCAATGGCGGCGGTGAAACTGATCGCGGCGATTGCAATCCAAATCGTTTTCATGGTGATAGACCTCAGTAATTGCCTTATAGCTTGAACAATACCGCAGCATTCTTGCCGAGGATCGCCGTCTTGTCGGATTCGGAACAGGGTGCTTGGCGAACCATGCTCAGCGATTCGGTCAGGTTTGCTGCCGTCTTACACTCCAGTGGGTAATCGCTGCCGAACATGATGCGATCTGCGGTCGTGATGTTGAACGCGGCCGCCATCGCCGGCAGCCATGCTCCGGTGCCGGCGGTATCGAAATAAAGTCGCTGAAAAAGTCTTTCGAAGCGCTCGGTGAGGCCGAATTGTTTTTGCTCCGCCTGAGTTTTTAAGTAGCCTCTCATGTCGGCGGGAATGTCGGCATCTTCGGTTTCGAAGAAAGCCATCATGCGCCCCTTGAGCGAGGACGTGCCGCCGCCGAGGTGCGGCATGATGAAGCGCAGGTCGTGGTAACGAGGCAACACGCTGTTCATCACGCGCACGATTGCCTGAGTCGTTTCCAACGGGCGAAACACGCAACGGTCGAGATTATACAGCGTGTCGGAGCCCGTCGGCTTGGAT
>VBKX01000221.1:6515-8024 GCA_005879435.1 Deltaproteobacteria bacterium | reverse complement strand
TCAGCAATTTCTCCCATACGATAGCGATCGCCGTTGAAGAACAGAGCGTGACGACCAAGGAGATCAGCCACAACGTCGCAGAGGCAGCCAACGGGGCCGGCGATATCGCGCAGAATGTGGTGGCGGTGGCGAAAGCGGCAAAAAGCACGTCGAGTGGGACGAGAGACACTCAGGTGGCGGCGCAGTGCCTGGTGCAGATGGCTGCCGAGTTGCAAAGTCAGGTGCGACACTTCAAGTATCGAGTTGAGAATGAAAAACCGCCAATGAACAGATGGAACTCCGTTGCGCAGATCCCAATAGAGACGATGTACACTCAATAAGATCAGGTCAGGCTACTTTTCTTTTCATGCTTCGGACGTCCCTGCGCGCGCAAATCTCTTTGTGCCAGATAGTGTTTCCAAGCCTACCGGCTCGAAAAATAAAAAGCGGGCGGGAATTGCTCCCGCCCGCGAATCTTTCACGATTTTACTAACTCATCACGGTATTCGTGCGGCGTGCTTCGAACAGGCGACCGGGCTTCCAGGGAGTTCCCACCATCGGCAGCAACCAGCGATCGAGTCCGATCCAGCCGGCGTTGCGCCATGCGAGCACCAACCAGGTCGCGATGGCGAAGAGCATGCCGTTGGTCGAAGCCGATCCGGCCATGATGAAGCTCCAGTTCATAAGTCCACCGAAGAACGCGGCGACTCCGACAAACGCTCCGAGAATCAATCCGGCGGCGATGGCGAGCTCGCCGAAAATAATGACCTTGGAGAACCACGTGTGAGCTTCAGCATTGATCAGGTATTCGATAAAACTGCGGTACCAGTCGAACGAGATCGCCGGCTTGGGCGTCATCTTCAGTCCGCGTTTCCAGAATTCCAGCAGCGCTTCGCCGGATCCCATCCATTTCGGGTCGACGAACTTATGCCATCCCGCCTCGAACCACATGTAGCCGAGATACAGGCGCAACGGCAGCCACAGCCAGGCGAATCTGACATCGCTAAAGAGCAACTTCGCGATCCGCGGTTCTTCGATCATCACTTTTTCGGTATTCATACTCTCTTCCTCGCTTTCGCCAATCTGATTTCGTCTCATCCGGTCATAGCGCAACCGCTGTGCCAGAAACCGAAGCGAAAATTGCTGGGAAAAACCGCGAGTTTTCGCAGCCGTGAGAAGGGAAGTCCGAAGTTTCCGCAAGAATAAGAAAGGTAATGAACGCCCAATGGCGACGCGGAAGCCGGAGAATTGACAAGCCACGCTTCGAAAAAAGTGCCTTACCCCACCACCGAGACGCCGAACAGCCAACCGACGCTATAGGTGATGGCGGAAACCAACAAACCGATGCCGAGCATGCGCGCGCCGCTCAGCAGCGGGCCGCGCGCGGTGAAGATCGATAGCACTGCGCCGACCGTGAACAAGGCAAAAAAACTAAGCGACGCGCTGGCGATCCACGCTTTAGTTCCAGCGGTCAATAGATAAGGAGCCACGGGAACAAAAGCGCCGATGACGAACGCGCAGAAAGAACTG
>VBKX01000221.1:0-6477 GCA_005879435.1 Deltaproteobacteria bacterium | reverse complement strand
GTCTTCGGATTTTGAATGATGCGCTGCGCCAATCGCGATGCTTCTTGTTCCGGGATTCCCTTGGCTTGGTAGATGAGCGAGAGCTCTTCCTCTTCTTCCTTGGGTGACATTTCCAGCTCTTCTTTCTCGATCGCGATCTGTTGTTCGAAGACTTCGCGTTGCGCGCTGACGGAAACATATTCACCCGCGGCCATGGAGAAAGACCCGGCTAGCAGGCCGGCGACGCCGGCGAGAATAATATATTCCGGCTTGGCCTCCGCACCGGCGAATCCCATAACGAGGCTAAAATTCGAAAGCAGTCCATCATTGATGCCGAATACCGCGGCGCGTAGGCCGCCGCCGTGCGCCGAGATATGCCATCGTTCGGTGCCGGCGATCGACTCCTGCCCCGATGTTTTTCCCTCCATCGCCAGCAACGTCCGGCTATGCGCCCTTTCCTCCGCTGGCAAGCCTGCCGCCTCCGGCTGGCGCATATATCCCGCTTCGTCGCGTGCTTCCATGTTGCTGATGATCGGAACGACCCTGTGCGTGCCGAACCGCCGTGCCATCCAGCCGAGCATCTGCACCCGAGCCGAAGGTTTATGCGCCGGCACGGCGCCGCCGCCCGACTGGATCAGCTTCGCCCATCGCTGCGCGTGCCGCTCTTCGTTCTGCGCCAGTTTTTCAAAAATCGCCGCCCGTTGATCGTCCTGCTCGGCCGCGGCCATGGCACGGTACAAGGCGATACCGTCCATCTCGACGATATAATTCTGCCGAAAACGGGCAATGTCCGCTGCGGCGGTCTTTGATTGACTTTTCATCAGAGGTCCGGTTCTGGCACGCGTGTCAGCCTAGCGCACTACAACACTTTAAGTTGCTTGCCACAGCCTTAGTCTGCAAGGAGCTGTACGGAAGGAAAGAAAGCCTTCAAAGCACGTGATAGCGAGCGCCGGCATATCACTATTATATGCCCTGACCCAGATCGCATGGCAGGTGTCTGAAATTCGTAACTCAATTCTCACGACATTCGTTCAATACGCGCGAGCGGTTGGCGCGTCAAAATTTACCATCAAAGGCGGAAGCCGAGTCTAGTCGATAGTGAAACTTTTACCTTCGACGGAATAATCATGGACAATTGAAGACAACTGAGACAGCGTAGAGCTTCAAAAAGATTATTAACTATTGAACACACTGATTCCGTATGAAAAAGATAGTGACACATTACGCCGTTAGCAATTACGGATCGCTCGTTTCACCAGAGGGTAACGGAAAGCTTTGAGACAAATGAATCCATTGATCAGCCGGCAACGGATGAAAACGGCAAAACGAAACCTTCAAGCAAGTTGCTACGCGTTGCCGACGGCAAACTTTCCTGCGCATGCGAGGCGCTATGTATAACGCTCATTTCAAATTTCGCGAAGCGCCGTTCGGCGTGACCCCCGACCCGCAGTTTTATTACTCCAACGCAGTCTATCGCGAGGCGCTGGCGACCTTGTGTTACGGCATCGATGCGCGCAAAGGCTTCGTCGTGGTTGCCGGTGAAGCAGGGACAGGGAAAACGACTCTGCTCAGAAAGGCGATGCGCAGTTTCGAATCCAACATTAAGCTGGCTTACGTATGTAACACGCTTGTCAGTTTCACCGAGTTGCTTCGTCTCATTTTACATGACCTGGGCTTGCCGATCTCCACTGACGACAAGCTAACGATGATCGGCCAGCTCAACGAATATCTGATCGAACAACTTACGGCAGGAAATGTCGTCGCGCTGCTGATCGACGAGGCGCAAGACCTGAGCCCCGAGATTCTGGAAGAGTTGAGGCTCCTCGGCAATCTCGAAACCGACAAGGACAAGCTTCTACACATGGTCTTGATCGGGCAACCCGAGCTTGAACGCAAACTGAATCAAGCGAATCTTCGCCAACTCAAGCAACGGGTCGCGCTGCGCTGCCGGCTCGAACCCATTGGCGCAGACGAGGTGGGCGCCTACATCGATTCGAGACTGCAGACCATTGGCCATAGATGCACGGATCTGTTCGACCCTGACGCGGTAAAAAAAATTGCCCTGTCTTCGAAAGGTATCCCCCGCCTCATCAACATCATCTGTGACAATGCCCTCGTGATTGCGTATGCGATGGCAGAATTTAAAGTTTGCGCGACCATGATCGACGAGGTTACTGATGATTTGCTCATCAACCGAACTCCGACAGAAAGGGAAATCTGGGCGCAGACGCTAATAAATCCTACGGCAGAAAAGGAAGGGGCCAGAGCGGTACAGGCAGAGGAACGCGATTTCTCAACTACCGAGGAACCGATCAAGACAAAGTCCGATTACTTTCCGGCCCTTATAGATGGCCCTGCGATTGTCTCCGCCAAGAACGAAAGCCGTGTGAGGCAATCGATTGGCGCCTTAATGATTGTCGTCACGTTGACGATTCTGGGCGTATTCCTCTATTCGGAAAAAGGGGGAAAGGTCGTTCTCGAATTAGCCGGTCATGACGAATCTACCGTCGGCAATGGCGGCGAAGAAAACAAATACGCCAAGTTGCGCACCGCTGATGAAATTTCATCGAGGATGATTCCACAAGCAACGCTACCGGAACCGTCCACACCCGAACCCGTAGGCAAGAACAATGCAGACAAATCTCCGACGGCTGCCGATTCAAAGATCGCCGCAGCAGATCGGCACAGCGCGGCGGCACCGCTCGGAACCAACGAAACTATCTACGCCACGGTAAATAATCTGAATTTGCAAAAAATCGCAGCGGGACCAACGTTGGGAGATGACAAACAATCCGAAAATAGCGGCCCGCGCCGAGACGATAAAGAAAAGACGCCGGGTACCGGCAACTTTGACGTAGTCGCAGCTTCCTTCGTTCGGGGAAAACCGACTTCTAATGCGGATATCATTGCCACTCTTAAACCCGGGAGTCACGTCAACGTTTCGGGTAGGACGGGGGACTACTACCAAGTGCGCACTTTGGGAAACGAGACCATCCATGGCTACGTTCATCGCGAAGACGCCTTTTTTCAGAAGCGCAAATAGACCTGGGTCCGGCGAATCTCGACTCTCAGCTACTTTATAGCCGCTCCGCTGAACTTACTGCGCTTCGCAGAAGTTGGCCGCCCACTCCCAACACTTCCCCCGCTGGACCCGCTTTCTCAGTGGTTTGCAATGCGCCTGCGTTAAAAGATGATTTTCATTGCGAAGTGTCCGGGACCGGTGGGGAAAGCGGCGAATACCGCCCGCTGACCTTGCGCCCTCCGCTCGTTTCATTCTAACGTGATTCTGACATGATCACCTTCGTCGATATCGAAGAGGCGCGCGAGCGCATCGAGGACCAGGTCTATCTTTCCCCTTTTCCGCGCTCGGAGACGATCAGCGGAATGACCGGCAACCGGGTCTTTTTCAAGCTGGAGAATTTGCAATTGACCGGCTCGTTCAAAGAACGCGGCGCGCTCAACCGATTGCTGACGCTGACTCCGCAAGAAGTCCGGCGCGGCGTGATCGCCGCCAGCGCGGGCAATCACGGCATGGCCGTCGCCTATCACAGCCGGCGCCTGAATATCGCTGCAACGATCGTCATGCCGACCTCCGCGCCACTCGTCAGAGTCACGCGCGTGCGCCAGTACGGCGCCGAGAGCGTGCTTTGCGGCGGCGACTACGACTCGGCTCTGGCCGAGGCGCTGCGCATGAGCAACGAGCGAAATTTGACGTTCATTTCCGCGTTCGACGATCCGTGGATCGTTGCCGGCCAGGGCACGATTGGTGTCGAGCTCTATGAACAGAATCCGGATTTGGACGCCATGATCGTGCCGGTGGGCGGCGGCGGGTTGGTCGCCGGCATCGCACTCGCCATCAAAACGCTCATTCCCAAAATCCGCGTCATCGGCGTGCAAGCCGAAGCGGTGCCGTCGATGAAGGCGGCGCTGGAGGCAGGAGCGCCGACGCAGATTCCTGCGTCAACGACGATCGCCGACGGCATCGCCGTGCGTGCGGTCGGCGCGACACCGTTCGAGTTGGTGAAAAATTATGTCGATGAAATCGTCACGGTGAGCGAAGGCGAAATCGCGAATGCCGTCCTGACGCTGCTCGAAATCGAAAAAACCGTCGCCGAGGGCGCGGCGGCCGTGGCGCTCGCGACTTTGCTCAACAAGAAAGTTTCGCTCGCCGGTAAGAACGTTGGCATAATCATCTCGGGCGGCAACATCGATATGAATTTGATCTCGCGCATCATTGAATCCGGCCTGATCCAGGACGGCCGCCTGGGGAGATTCGCCATCGTCATTTCGGACCGCCCAGGCAGCTTGGCGCGGCTCACACAGCGGATCGCCGATCTGGGAGCCAACATCTTGCAGATCAGTCAAAGCCGCGGCTTCGGCGAGATGGCCATAGGCGAGACCGAAGTCGAACTGATCCTCGAAACAACGGGCGCGGAGCATATCCAGCGTATTTATCAGACTCTGCGCATCGACAAATTCAAGATCAAAAACGAGCCCTAGCACCCCGCCATGGCACCGTTCCCGGTTTCTTCCGTAAAAGAAAAGCAGCTGCTCGAACGCATGCGCGCGTTAAGCATACGCGAGCAGGACATCGAAGAGCAATTCGTCCGATCTTCGGGGGCAGGCGGCCAGAACGTCAACAAGGTTTCGAGCTGCGTACTACTCCATCATCACCCCACCGGGATTCGGGTCAAGTGCCAGAAGGAGCGGTCCCAGGCGCTCAACCGGTTTTTGGCTCGAAGACTTTTAACAGACAAGATCGAGGCGGCAATCAAAGGAGCGGCCAGCGACGAAGAGCAGCGGATCGCCAAGATCCGCCGTCAGAAAAGAAAACGCTCGCGGCGCGCCAGGCTTCGCCTCCTCGCGGACAAGCAGCACCAGGGGGGAAAAAAATCATTGCGTGCCGCAGTGCGGCCTGATCACGAGGATTGAATTAAATTTTGACCGGCGGTAGCTCCCGCAGCCACACAGATTGAGTGAATCTTTCCCGGGGATTTTTGCGAGGTCGAAATCCACTCTCTTTTTGTAAGTCGCGTCGTACTTTTTCCAAGTTGCTCCCATCGGATGACTCCTTCCCTAGGATTCAATCCACCTTGGCCGTCAATTTATCAATCCAGACGCCGAGCGGCCCGCGGCTGATTTTGCGCACGACGGCCTCCAGCTCGCCGCGATCCATCCATACGCCGCCGCACTCGTGGCAACGGTCCAGGAGAAAGCCCTCGAACGTGTAGCTCTCCCGTCGGCCAGAGCATTTGGGACAGCGCAGTTCGCCACTGATTTTGTCGACTTTTTGCAACTGGCCGCGAAGCTTTTCCAGCAGCTCGCGATCGCGCTCGGCAAAATACATATTTTCCTTGGCGCGCTCGATCAGCCTCATCGTATCGCCAAATCTGTCCTTCTCGTCCGCCATGACTCGCACCTCCCCCAAACATTTCAATCGAATAAAGACGCAGGTTTAGTGCCAAATCGCCGACCAGAGGTTATTTGTGATTTTATCAGATCGGGCAGCAGCTTATTCTACTGAGGGTTCGCATTGCACGGTGAGATTTTTCAACATCGCGAAGCGTGCTGACTCGGTCTCTCAACGTTGAGAAGCCGACTTGTCAATTGAGTACGCGTCAAGTCGATGCAACATTAGTTGCAAGGCACCTGTTTTGCGTTTAGGTTGCACCGGGGCGAACCAATAAACGTCCGCGAAAGGAATCCCGACAATGCCAATGAGACTTCTGCTTTGCGGAATAACAGCGATGTTGTTTCTTACTCCTCAAGAGAAAACCTTCGGCGCGGATCCAAACGGAGGTCAACAAATGTATTTGCAGTACTGTAGCTCGTGCCACGGCCGAGAGGGCAAAGGCGACGGTCCGGTCAGCCGCGATTTGAAAGTCAAGGTCCCCGATCTCACAGGCTTGGCCAAGAAGCACAAGGGCAGTTACCCCCTCGATGACGTGATCGCGACCATCGACGGTCGACGCCTCGTTCGCGCCCACGGCGACCGGGCGATGCCCGTATGGGGCGAAATTTTTCGCAGCGAAGCAGAAGGGAAAAAATATCCTGAACTCACGACACTTTTAAAGGCCAAGACAATCGCCGAGTACATCGGCACTCTGCAAAAGAAGTAGTTTCGCGATCGACGAAACCTTGGCGGAAGAAACATGCCTGGTGTCACCGTCAATGGCGCGACTTACGAATTCGACGAGGGCCGCACGATTCTATCCACAGTTCAGTCGTCGGCAGCTAGATTCCTAGCTCTACCACGACGATCGATTGGAGCCATCAGGGGCGCGAAAGGTCGCTCCGCGATTCAATTGAAATCAATGAAATTGCTGAAAGATCTTCCAGCAATCTTTGGCATACGCTGTGCTCATTATGGCAGATTGAGGTTTGAAAAGCAGCGTCGCAATCGTTGATTGGAAAGGAGTCGGCCGTGGGAAAATACAGTCGGATGAAGATGGTTGACGTGATGACGCGCGACCCGCTCAGCGTGACGCCGTCGGAAAC
>VBKX01000004.1 GCA_005879435.1 Deltaproteobacteria bacterium | reverse complement strand
TACGTCCTTGTACAACCGCTTGGATCATTATGAGGTGGATCTTACCGGCAAACTGAAAACACCGACAAGGCACAACGTATTTTACTGTGGCATCTTTCTTGTTGTAACAAATCTCCGGTAGCTCCGGTGACGGTGTTCAGTCGGTTTCTTTAGGCTGTGAGCGGCGGGGGGTTCAGTGAGATGCTGCTGTGGACTTCGGTACGGCACAAGTATCTCACCTTTAAGGTTTGCCGACGGAATCAACCGATCATCGGAGTTACCAACCGTAGGACCTTCCAACGTTACCAGCGACCAGGCTTCTCTTTCCTTGGTCAGCCATACCGGCGCCGCGGTCCGCGGTTCAATCCATTTATGTTCCAGGTTCCAGGTTCAAGGTCGCGAAACCATTGGGTCAGTTACGCGGGTCGAATGCTCACGACGTAAGACAGTTCCAATCGTTCCCGTGGTTCCAATTGTTTCAAAGGTCTAAACGATTGGACCGGGGAAAGTCTCTTTTTTGACGCGATACTTCGGTAGTTTTTGGTGTCCGCGCTGAGCACGAACTTGGGCCAGTAAGCCACTCGATTGAAGCCGGCCGGCACGACAATCCGATCCATTGATTTTGGGTTCGACAACCGCGTTGTCCATATCACCCGATGAACTCCGAAAACGTGGAAATGTCATCGTTAAGTTGGCGAGATTGGAAAGCCCGGATATACTCAACGCGTAACGGAGGGTGACAATGAAACTCACGGCATTGATTGAACGGGAGGGCGACGGGTATGTGTCGCTATGTCCCGAATTAGACGTGGCGAGTCAGGGAAAAACCATTGAAGAAGCCCGCGACAATTTGCGCGAAGCGTTGGAGCTTTTTTGGAGTCGGCTTCACCCACCGAAATCAAGCAACGTCTGCGAGACGAAGTGTTCGTCACTCAGATCGAGGTAACGGTTGGCTAGATTGCAGGTTCTTTCTGGGAAGGAGGTTTGCGCTGTTTTAAGAAAGTCTGGCTTTGAGGAGGTCCGCAGGCGAGGTAGCCACGTGGTCATGCAGAAGAAGACACCTGCGGGAACCGTCACCGTTCCGGTGCCCGATCACGCTGAAATCCGTATCGGCACCTACAATCGATCATTCGCCAATCCGGCGTGGCCAGGAGTGAGTTCGAAGAATAATTTTGAGTTCTACAGCGCTGGTTCCGCATCCCCTTATTTTCGTCTGATAAACAGTTGCTGCATCAACTTGTCCCACTCGGCGTATTTTTTTTCCGCTTCTTCGACGCCGTATTTCTCGTCGATGTAGGATTTTTTGAATTTTTGCGCCAATGATCCGATGTCTTCGCGGGGCGACCAGAGGCCGCCCTTCTGGATCATCTGTTGACCCTCCCTGGAATGGAGCCAGTCGAGGAAGAGCAAGGCGGGCGCTTTGAGGATCAAGCCGGCATATGCAACGGTGGTGACGACCGGTTCGAGCGGGCGCCATTCCACCGGCGCGCCTTTTTGTTTGGCTTGGGTGATATTGGCGTCGAAGATCGTCGGCGACAGCGGCACTTCACCCGAGACCACCAGGCCGGCCAGGGCCGCCCCGGACATGTTTTGCACTTTCACGTCTTGCTCGGCGAGCTTATCCAGATATTCCCGGCCGAAGGCTTCCAGCGTGCTGCCGATCCAGCGCGTTCCCGTCGTGGTGCTGACGATCGACATCTTGCCCTTCCACTTCGGATTCAATAGATCGAGCATGGTTTTCGGCGCATCGGCGGTCGGGATCAGCGAAGTGTTGAAGCCCAAGCTGGCGTAGGTCTCGTAGTGGCCGACGTAATAAAAACCGTTCTTGCCTTTGTGCTTGACGTCTTCGGGATAATGGCGCGCTTCCGGAACATGGTGTTCGAGAAATACTCCCTCGCGTTTCATCAGATCCATCTGTTCGCCGGTCGTCGCGATCACGTCGGCGATGTATTGGCCGGCGCGAATTTCTTCCAACGCCCGCTTGATCAAGGTTCGTCCATCGGTGCGATATTCTGTAACCTTGATGAACGGATACTTTTTCTCGAACTCCTTGGCCAGGGTGCGATACCAAGTGTGGGAGCCATAGAGCATGAAGGCGGCTTCTTTCTTGGCGCCCTCGACCAGGATCTTTTCCCGGTCGGCGCCTTGATAGAGGGCCAATTGTGAAATCGACGCGGGCGCAGCGGCGGCAAAACACTCGACAGCTCCGAGCAGCAAAAGCGCGCTGCCCAGCCACTTTTTGGTTATGCGAACGACTCGAGCCATGATCATGAACGTCTCCTTGACGGGGTTATCGTTTTATCCCGTGCGGATTAAACTCCAGATTCACCGCCGGCGGCGGCGCTGAAGCATTCGCCTCAACGCCACTCGCGCGCGCGTGAGAGGAGTGATCTTGCCTCCTTCCAGCCGAATTCGGAGTTCGACGTAGAACTTGGATAGCGATTTAAGAATCTGTTTAAACAGGTCATCCTGCCCATCGGTATTGCCGCGACAGATGTGGTGGTGACAGCCAATCGATACGGCTTGGACCGGTACGAGTAGCTGGATTCTTGAAAGACCGTCCAAATCCAGGCGCTTCTCGGCCGACTCAATCTTCATCGCCGCCTCGCGCACCGCGTGCTTATCTCGCGCATACTCCTCATAGCGCATGGAGATGAGCTTTTCCCAGTCACCAATATGATTGCTTTCTACACCTAAGGTTCTTAGATGTTCCACGTACGCCTCAGGAATCCGTTTGTTCAGATCGGCGAAATAGTTTCGGAGTTCCCGCGAAACGCGGAGATCGGGCGCCTCGAGCAGAAGCATGATCAGCACGAGAAACGCAACCACTAACTCGTTGAAGATTCGGTCCCGCTCACCATGGCTCAACCGCTCAAGCCGGGCCATTGCGCGGAATTCTTTGCCGCAAAACAGCTCATACGCGGAAGCCGCGGCAGCCTGCGACAAGCCCGCGGCCGTTACCTCAACCATTTGATCGAGTGATTCAATAGCCGGTAAACGTGTCTTCATGCTGGAATAGGGTGGCGCACCAGTCGCGTGCTAGGTAGCGGAATCGTGCCTCCGGCGGATGAATTTCCGATTAAGCATCGGTCGCTGCGCGGAGACGAAGGCCCAGTGCGCGCACGACCTTGAGCACAGTGGAAAACTCCGGGTTGCCGTCCGGTGAGAACGCTTTGTAAAGGCTCTCGCGCCCGAGACCCGTTTCGCGGGCAATCTGGCTCATACCCTTGCCACGCGCGATATCGCCCAACGCCGAACGTATCCGCATAGACGGGTCAAACGACAATGAGCTTCGTTATCGTGCAAGCGCGACAAAATAGGCTAGGATTAATTCGCCCGGCTCATTTTGCCGCGAAGCAGTAAATCCGGCCGGCTCCTCCACGCGGAGCCGTATCGGCGCAGCTGCCATTTTCATGTGACGAGTTCCAGACGGCGTATCTCCCGGACGGATCGCCGCCAGGTCCCAGGCCATCGGAATGACCCACCTGAGCCTGTTGGTCTTTAGCGTCCGATGTCCAATCGTTGCACGTCTTTCCAGCCATGACCTTACCGTCGGCCGTCGAGCCGGTCAGAATGTCATGCACCGTGGGTTTTGGTGAATCCGGCCAATTGCCGGGAACGCGCTGGCCGCGCTCGTCGAGAAACACATCGGCGTCTCCTTTGCGAGCGTGCAACTCGTCAAGATCCTTCGCGACCACAACGCCTTTGGCATTCGACCAAGGGCCGGTGCCGATGCGACTGCGCGCGTCGGTCGGCTTGTTGCCGTTGTCGGGATCCCGCTCGGCGCTCAAATAGGCGCGCCAGGTCTTGTTGCCGAGACCGACTGCGCTCGCCAGCTCCTGGCAAATCTTATCCGCTCCGCGCAGCCCGCCCAAGTTAACCGTCTTGCTCCCAGTGCTGCTGACAAAAAAACTCATGGCAGGATTGGCCTGCGCGCCTTCAGCGCCAATGCTCTGGTCCCGATCACTGCTGACGGCACCGAGCGCCGCCAGCGCCGCGAGAAGAAAGATATGTTGCTTCATAAGCTTTTCCTTTCGCTAAAGATTTAGCACGCCTCGACAGCTGTGGAGTTTTATAGCCGGTTAAAAGTGACTGCACGAAACTTATACAGCAATGAGAAAATAAAAATCAAATGAGTTCAAATAAAATTGCCTGCCCGCCATCCCCGGTCGATCCGCGAGTTGGATTTCGCGCCTGGGACTGCCAACTGCTTTCCGCATCTTGCCAGCCAACACTTCATTGACTAACGACTGAGCGCCGTTGAGCGATCTCTGCGCCTCTGCGGTTAGCTCAGTCCCTAATGTCCTGTAGAAACGGGGCCGTGGACATTTCCAATCCGACACCCTTGGCGCGAGCCGTCTGGTAAGCTTTCGCGGCCACCGCTGCGAATTGAAATCCCAGCAGGCCGAGATTGTGAAAGAAGGTGATCTGAGCCGACGACGTCCGCCGCATCGACGGATTGTTCAGGAGATCGATCAACGAAGGATAATTCACGAAGTCGAGATTGCTCACCGGGCGTTTGGGAATGCGCGCTTGCTGCTCGGGTCGGCCGACAACCCAGGAGGCCCAACCATGATGACGCTCGGATTCCGCCATTCCTCCCTTCGCGCCGAAGGTTTCGGTGCCGACCTGGGCGACAATATCGCAGCGCTTGACGATCTCGAAACTAAACTCCTTGGAGCTGCAGTTGGCCAGATGCATCCCTTTTTCGATCCACGTGGGATCGGTGACAACCAACTTGTTCGAGTCCGTACAGGTGGTGACGATATCTGAACCGCGCACGACGGGTTCGGGATCGTCGAAGGGCTCCACCGGGATGGCCAATTCCCGGGCGCAAAACGCTGGAAGATAAGCGTGCGCCATGCCGCCGGATCCCAGGCAGCCGACGACGGCAGCATTTTCGCGCGCCAAATAACGAACGCCCAAGGCCGCGCCGGCGGCGACCCGCAAATGATGCAGGATGCCGTCGTTCATCATGGCCAGCGGCTCGCCGTTGCGCGTGCTGAAGAGCATGAGGAAACCGCTGAAGGTACCGGGTTCTACGCAATGCAGCTCGTCGGTGCCTTCCCGAGTCCAGGTAACGATGTCGGACTTCATGCGCGTGCAGAAGATGCCCCAGGGTTCGATGGCGCCTTCCATGCTGCCCCATCGGTAGTAGCCATCATCCCGCCCGCAAGGCACCCAAACGTCGGTCCTCGGCCGGGAGACCGCCTCGCCGCGCGCCAGCGCATGAAATGCTTCGTTGAGAGCTTCGATGCAGTCCTTAGACGTGAGGAGCTGCGCGATATTTTGGTTGCTTAAATAAATCATGCTGGAATCTCCTCGGACTTATTTCTCGGTCGGGCTTAGAAGCTCTTCGTAAAACGCGCTCTTTTGCACGCGCTCGACAGCAGACTATATCCTCCAGTTTGACTCCCGCAACCTGCGGATTGGTCGCCGCCAATAGTCTGAACAATTCGCTGCCCTCCGTCGCGTCATTCCCGCGGGAAGCGGGAATTCAGACTCTTCGGAAATATAAGGCTGAAGCTATCGCCAGCTTGGCCGGAATGACAGTCGAATTACTCGAATTGCAGAACACCACGCTAGATCGATTAGGCGGAATTG
>VBKX01000225.1 GCA_005879435.1 Deltaproteobacteria bacterium | reverse complement strand
GCTCGGCTGTTTTCCGCTTCGATTTCGCCGTTGGTTTTCATGCGGAAGCGGTGGGCTGCAAGAAACCGGCGGAGGTTATGGCCGTCCGGCGCGAGATGGTCATTTAAAGATGTGCTTTGACTTCGGCTTCGTTGAAGCCCGTGAGCTTCTGCTTGCCCTTGATGATGACGGGGCGTTTGAGCAAATTGGCGTCTTTGAGCATCAGCTTGATCGCCTCGTCTTTCGAGGGCGGCTTTTGCCTCATGTTTTTTTCTCGATAAAGCGGCGTTCTGGTATTCAGAAAACGCTCGATCGGTTCATCGCCGATGAGCTCGCGCAGTTCCTTTTCGGTGAACGGATTTTTGCTGTATTCCCGCTCCTCGAAATCGGCTTTTTTTGCTTGCAAGAAACTTCTTGCTTTGCGGCAAGTCGTTCACGTCGCCTTATAAATAAATTTGATCTTATCTGCCATTGGGCGTCCCTTTTACTTAAAGAACTTGGCGACCCGCTCGAACGCCGCCGACTCGATTTCGTTGCGCACCGGCCATTCGGCCTTCGAGTTCAACGGTATCGTGGCATCGATGATCGCGACGGTGTCGCCCAGCCAACCGCGGAAGCTCTGCACTTCGCGGATGATCTCGATATCCTTGTCCCAATGCACGCGGGTGGCAACCGCCCACATCACTTCGCGTTCATTGAAGACGTCGACGTCCTCGTCGACAATGACCGCGAGTTTGAGATTCGGCATCTCGACGAACGCCTGCATGCCGGCCTTATTGGGCTCGTTTTCGAATTCCTTTTTGATCGAGATGTAGCAGATGCACCGGCCGCAGCCCGAGGCTGGTAGATGAATCGCTTGGATCCCGGGAACATTTTTCCTGATCACGTTGTAAGTGCTGCCTTCTTTGGGAATGCTGCCGAGATTCCAGTGATCCATGTGGCCGGGCCAGAAATCTTCGACGATGCCGCCGCGACGGTGGGTGATCGCGGTCACTTCGATGACCGGCACGTCCATTTTCGGTTGGGCATAACCGAGAATCTCGCCAAAGGGGTTTTGCGACTTGCGCACGCCGGGTAAAATCTCGCCTTCGATGATCACTTCAGCATCCGCCGGAACCATGAATTTATCGCCCCAGGTCGTTGACGGGGTTAACCGAAGGGGCTCCTTCAAAAACGCCGATGCGGTTAGATAATCGTTGTTCCCCATAGCGGTCATGGCACAGGAGGAGAGGTAGAATGCCGGGTGGTGTCCCAAGATGACGATCACCGGCGCACGCAGATTCTTTTCTTCATATTCGCAGGCCATAGCTTCCAGATGGTGATGTTTGTGCGCGGAGAAGCTCATGTGCTGTGGATCGTGGAATTTATTTTTCGTGAACGTGATGTCGTAAAAATCTGCGTTCAACCCCTTCATCGCGCAGGTCATCGTGTGATAAGGACCGGCGTCGCCTTTTTGGTGCATCGGCATCGGCAGAACTCTCAGATCGGCCTTGTCACCGGTGAGCACAACTTCCTTGACGGGCGCTTTTTCAGGCGCAATAACTTCGACCTTGCCTTGCTGTTGTTCGAGCTTGGCGACTTCGAGGCTGACTTCCATAGGCGACTTAATGTCGCCCATGTCCAAGGAGTCGGCGACGTATTGCCGCGTGACCCACGGGTTGTAAAACATCGGGAACCCGGATTTCTGGCCGTTTAAAGCGGGAACATTTTCGAACAAGACCATTTTCGGTTCATTGCGGACATCGAGGTGTTTCAGATAGGCAACGGTTTCATAATTGTTGGCGTCGATGAAATTCTTCTCACGAATGACTGAGCCTTCTCTCTTCGCGCCTTCTTGGGCGATAAAGCTCGGTAGATCTTTGGCCATGAAAATTCTCCTCTGATTGAATCACTGGGAACGGTATCACACTTTCTTAGATGAATCGCTTTATGAGTTCAAGGGCGCCTAGCTGCGCATTAGCCCCCTTAGTGCGCGCCATTTGTGGCTTAAGCCGGAGTGACACAACAGGTTGAGGAGATGACGAATTTGCTTCGCTTTCTTTTCTGTTGCAGGGTACCAGGGGAATTCCTCCTTGAGTCCGAATCTGTCGATGACGACAGTTTTTTGCTGACAAAACTTGCGGATTCCTTCGGCGCCGTGGCGATAACCGAAACCGCTGTCCTTACAACCGCCCATGGGCGCGTCGGCGACGATGAAGCTTACTAAACTATCGTTAATAGACACGGAACCGCATTGAAGACCGTCGGCGAGACGCCATGCGGCGGCTTTGTCGCGGGAAAAAATGCTGCCGCTCAATCCGTAGCGCGAATCATTTGCCAAGCGCAGCGCTTCGTCGACGTCATCAACCTTGATGATCGGGATAACCGGTCCAAAGGTTTCCTCGCTCATAACGGCCATGGAATGATTGACATCGACAAGCACGGTCGGCTCATAATAGTATCCCGCTAAACTTGGATTGCGGCGGCCGCCGGTGAGCGCCTTTGCTCCGTTGGCAACAGCTTCGTCGACCTGCGCCGCGACTTTTTTTAGTTGTGCTTCCGAGGTCATACTGCCGACATCGACTTCGTCCCTGCTCTGTCCTTGGCGAATCGCACGAACACGCTTCACGACTTTGTCGACGAACTGTTCATAGATCGGCGCCTCGACGTAAACCCGCTCGATGGACGTGCAGATTTGGCCGCAATTCATCAGCGCGCCCCAAACACACGCGCCCACGGCGCGGTCCAGATCGGCGTCTTTCAGGACGACCATGGGATCTTTGCCGCCGAGCTCCAATGAAACGGGGATCAATCGATCCGCCGCTCGCCGCATTACCTGTTTGCCGGTTTCTACGCTTCCGGTAAACGCGATCATGTCGGCATGATCAACCAGTGCGTCGCCGGTCGCACCGTAGCCGACGACGACTTGGACGAGATTCTCAGGGAAGCCGGCCCGGAGCGCGATGTCAGCGCCAAAAATCGCTGAAAGTGGCGTTAGCTCGGAAGGCTTGATGACTACGGAATTTCCCGCCATCAGCGCCGGCAGCGCTTCTCCCAGGGTAATTGTCAATGGAAAATTCCACGCACTGATGATACCGATCACACCGCGCGGCGCATAGGCGGAAACCACTTTTTTAGTTTTGAGCAGAGGAAAATGCGGACGGATTTTTTCCGGCTGCAGATAGTCGGCACTCCGTTTTGCCCAAGAGCCGATAGCGTCGCAGAGATAGAAAAGCTCGTTGCCGTAAACTTCGGCGCGCGGCCTGCCGGTTTCGGCGGTCAATAGATCGGCGAGTCGGTCGCCCTCGTCGAGCAAGAGATCCCGTAACCTGTACAGCAATCCTGCGCGCTCAGTAAAACTGGTTGTTTGCCAAGCGGCCTGCGCTACGCGAGCGCGGCCAACGGCAGCGGCGACATCCGTCGCTTGCGCGACGGGCAATTCGGCAACCGTCTCGAGAGTCGCAGGATTGCGGACAATGATCGTGTGAGCGCTCACGATGATGTTCTTTATTCGATGAGTTGAAACACTCGGTACTATCGTCTGACCGCCGCAAAGGTTGATCGCCTGCCCGGTGCTTCCCGAGGCAGCGTCTGAGGCGATATAAGCAACGAGCTCGGCTACTTCGTTTGCTTCTAGAAATCTTTGGATGGGGACGGCGGCGATTGCCTGTGCCTTGAACTCTTCCGGCGTCATTCCCTGGAGTACAGCCGTCTCTTTTATGCCGAGCGTCGCCATTTCGGTGTCCACCCACCCGGGACAAATCGTGTTGACCGTTATTCCTCGGCCGACGACTTCCAAAGCAAGGGCCCGGGTGAAACCAATCATGCCATGTTTCGTCGTGCAGTAAGCCGTATAGCCCGGCACTCCGAATTTTCCTAGGACCGAGGAAATGTTGATAACCCGTCCGCCGGCTTGTTCTGGCATGTGTCGAAGCACCGCTTTAGTGACGAGAAACAAACCGTTAAGGTTGGTTTCGACGATGTCGAACCACTTACTGTCGTCGGGGTCATCGATCATACTGAGTCCCGATATGCCGGCATTGTTAACGAGGATGTGCAATGCGCCCCATTGAGATACGATTGTGGTGATCACCCGCTCCACGTCGGTTTTTTGGGTCACATCTATCGGCAGAGCGAGAGCCGCCAAGCCGCGGTTTCGGAACTCTTCAGCGGCTCTTTCGACACGGGCCAAGTTCCGTGAAGCTATGGCCACTTTCGCACCGTTTTGTGCCAATCGTAGCGCGATCGCCTTTCCAATTCCCGAACCGCCACCCGTTACGAGTGCGACTTTGTGCGCAGCCATAGATATGAAGAACCACAAAAACATCCCATAAGTATCTGCTTTTAAATATAAAATCAATATTTTTCCAATTGACAAAGACGTCCACCTCTGGTCGTCGTAAAATTTTATTTAGAACTGGTACTGTAATTGCTGATATGGTCGGCGAACAATAATCTTTACAGTTTTATGGATATCACCCAACTCTTAGAATTCGGCGTGGAGCACGGAGCATCTGATTGCCATTTGAGCGCCGGTGAGCCGCCGCTCATACGAATCGACGGCGATTTAAAAAAACTTGACAATCCTCCTTTGACTAAGGAAGAAGTCCACGCGTTGATTTATGACATCATGAACGACGCGCAGCGAAAAGCATTCGAAGAGACTCATGAGTGCGATTTTTCATTTGAGCTAGGTAAGCTGGCGCGCTTTCGCGTCAACGTTTTCATGCAAAGAAAGGGCGAGGCCGCGGTCTTTCGAACGATTCCGACAAAAATCCTGACCCTCG
>VBKX01000220.1:522-1845 GCA_005879435.1 Deltaproteobacteria bacterium | reverse complement strand
CAGATGAAAATCAATTTCTATAGATGGTTCGACGCAGCATTCAGCGCCGCCTCTGATTGACACCCGGCAACCGCTTTGTTATCCCCACAACAGGATTACCGCAGAAGGAGCCCGCGCATCTAATGCTGCAAAAATATTTGCGTATTCTCGTCGCGCTACCGACTCTTTTGGTCATTCCGGTTACCGGCGGGGCGCAGACCCGGACAAAAATGGTCGTTGGCTACGCTTCCATGAGCTCGGTGGCGACGACTTTGTGGGTCGCGCAGGAAAAGGGCTTTTTTGCCAAGAACGGTATCGACGTGCAAACCGTTTTTATTCCCGGGTCGCCGACACTCATTGCGACGATCAATACCGGTGACGTGCACTTGGCCTACACCGGCGGCACAGCGACCTTGGGCGCCGCGGTCGGCGGGCTCGACATGAAGATTCTCGCGGCCTTTTCCAATCACGTGCAGAATGATTTCGTAGTTCGCCCGGAAATCAAAACACCCGGGGATGTCAAGGGGAAACGAGTCGGAGTTACGAGCATCGGCGGTACGGGCTGGATGTCGGCGCTGCTGACGATGGAACAGATCGGCTTGAGCGCGGAGCGGGACAAAATCTTGCTTGCCGCCTTCGGCGACCAGAGAGTGATCAGTCAAGCGCTGGAAACCGGCACGATTCAAGGTGCAGCTCTGGCGGGAGTTTTTAGCCAACGACTCAAACGCATGGGCTACAATTTCCTCGGCGACGTGGAAAAAATCGCGCTGGTGGGCACGGCCGTTGTCGTCAAGGCGGATTATCTTGCCAGCCATCAGGCACTTGTGCGGAGTGCCTTGCGGGCGCTGATGGAGGGCCAGGGTTATCTGCTCAATCCAGCCAATAAAGCGGCGGTGATGGAAATCATGACCAAGAAGCTTGGAATTACGGATTCGGTGTCGGCTAACGACGGCTACGAAGATTATGTCCGCCGCACCGATCGCAAAGCCGTCGTCAGCATCGACGGGTTAAAGAACATCCAGCGCTTCATGAAGCTGCGCAATCCCAAGATCGCCGATATTAACCTGGACCGGTTGGTTGACGAAAGTATTCTCCGTGATTTAGAAAAGAGTGGGGTTGTCGAACAGACATTGAGCGGCAAAGGCGCTGCACGTTAATCAGGAAAGGATGCATATATGGCGATTGATGGCATGAAAGTGATCGATCTCGACAGTCATCTGGTCGGTGATTTGGAGAGCTGGGATCAAACGGTCGAAGCAAAATACAAAGAGTTTCTTCCGCGCAAGCTGCCAACCAAAGACAACGAGCGGCGCAAGACGCTGGTCGGCAACCAAATCATGGTCG
>VBKX01000220.1:0-516 GCA_005879435.1 Deltaproteobacteria bacterium | reverse complement strand
GGTCGGCTCCGAGCTCGGCCGGCAAAAAGCCGAAAAGAAAGAATGGGTCACCGAAGCTGATCTCACGCCCCAAGGCCGTGTGCGCAATATGGATCTCGATGGCATCGACGTGGCGGTGCTGTCGCCCAATTCGCCGGCGCTCGATATTCTCTGGTTCGCCGACGATCCTGAATTGGCCGCGGCCTATGCTCGCGCGCAGAACTATTACATGAACTGGTACGCTTCGCAGCAGCAGGGACGGCTTATGTGGGCCGGGGTGATTCCGCTGCAGGATACCAAGGAAGCGATCAAAGAATTGCACCGATCACGCGAGCTCGGCAGCAAGGCGCTCAACGTCAAGGCGACGCCGATCCCCGGCAAGGAATGGTGGGATCCGCACTTCGATCCAATCTTCGCCGAATTCGAAAAAACTGAGACCCCGATCATTTTTCACGATACCAAGACTGGCTCTATGGGACACGAGCGCTTCGCCAATAATTTTTTCTTCTCCCACATGGTCGGGCGCACCATCGAGAG
>VBKX01000219.1:4150-11862 GCA_005879435.1 Deltaproteobacteria bacterium | reverse complement strand
GAGAACGATATTCGCCTGGGTTAGATCCTTGTTGATGCGCAAAACTTTCGACTCGCCCACTTTGGCCGGCACCAGCGCCTGACCACTCGGTTCGCCCTTGGCCCAGGTTCGGAACGCGCCATTCAGCACCTTAGTGATTTCCTGCTCCGACACATCGCCGACTACGGCGATGATCGATCGGTTCGGCCGGTAATTGCGCGCGAAAAAATCGCGCAGGCCTTTTTGCTGCAGCGCTTTGACCGACGCTTCGCTGCCTTCAACGGGTCGGCCGTAAGGGCTGTCGGGAAACAAAGCGGCCGCGAACGCCTTTGCCGCCACTGTGCCGGGCTCTTCTTCCGCTGCCCGGATGGAAGCGATGATCGCCTGCTTTTGCCGATCGATCTCCGCCTGAGGAAAAGTCGACTGGTTCAGGATATCGGCCAAGAGATCGAGTCCCGTGGCGAGATCTTTTTTGAGCACTGTCATGCTCACGCTGGCCGTGTCCTGACCACATCCGGTCTCCAAGCTGGAATCGAGCGTGTCGCTGATTTGCACCGCCGTGCGCTGCTTGGTGCCATAGATCAGCAGCTTCGAAGTCAAATTGGCCAAGCCCGCTTGATCGGCCGGCTCGTAACGCGATCCAGCGTCGATCAATAATTCTATCGACACCATCGGCAGCGCACGCTGCTCCGAGGTCAATAGAACCATGCCGTTGTTGAGCACCGTTCGTTTAGGTGTCATTCCCGCCTCAGCAGAAACCGGGCCGCGCACGAGCGCCAAAACAACCCATAAGCCTAGACAAACTCGCTTCATTGGGCCTTGGTCGGAATCAATGTTCCGACGGTCCGCGTGTCCGTCTTAAGATACTGGCGCGCGACACGGCGAATATCGTCGCGCGTCACTTTGCTAATGCCGTCGAGATAGCCTTCCATCTGCTTCCAACCGCCGGCGGCTTCGTAGGAGCCGACCTTCATCGCCTGTCCGAAAATCGAATCCTGGGCAAAAACGAAAGCCGCTTCGATCTGGTTTTTGGCTTTCTGCAATTCACGATCGCTGATCAACTCGGTTTTTACTTTCTCCACCAAGCGGTCGATCTCGCGCTCGAGATTCGTCGGCTCGACGCCGGGAAGAAGCTGCGCCGTGATCGAAAAACCCATCGGATCGATCACCACGCCGCTGTAGTCGGCATCGACGTTGCGCACCAGGCGCTTTTGATAAACCAGCTCATGATAAAGCCGCGAGCTCCGCCCGCCTGCCAGCACCACCGACAGCAGATCGAGCGCGAAGCTGTCCGGACTCTTGAGATTCGGCGTATGATAAAACAGCAGCGTAAACGGCAGCTCGGCTTCCTTTTTAAAAATCACCCGGCGTTCACCGCGTTGCTCCGGTTCCTGTGTGAGCACTTTAGGCGGCTCGGCGCCGCGTGGGATCTTGCCAAATGCCGCGCGAATTTTCGCCAGGATGTCGTCGCTGGAAAAATCGCCGGAGACGACGATAAAGGCGTTGTTTGGCTCATAGTAGAGCTTATAAAAGTCGACCAAATCCTGGCGCGTGAGATTTTGGATATCTTCCATCCAGCCGACCACGGGACGGCGATACGGATGAATCATGAAAGCCACCGCGCTGGCCACTTCGCTGAGCGCCGCCCCCGGATTGTCCTCGGTGCGCAGCCGGCGTTCTTCTTGAATGACTTTCTTTTCCGCCTCGAAGTAAGTTTCACCAAGCAAAGCGTTGGCCATCCGATCGGCTTCGAGTTCGAGTTCGATGCCGATTTTTTCTCGGCTCATGGTCGCAAAGTAAACGGTCACGTCCGACGAAGTGAACGCATTCGAGCGACCGCCGTTTTTAGCAATGATGCGCGAGTACTCCTCTGGTCCGGTCGTCGGCGTCCCTTTGAACATCATGTGCTCGAGAAAATGTGCCAGACCGCTCTTGCCGTCTTTTTCATTGCGTCCGCCGACGCGATACCAGACTTGAAAAGTGACCGCCGGACTCTTGTGGTCTTCCAACAGCAGGACCTTGAGGCCGTTGTCGAGAACGAGCTCTTGAACCTGAGCGGCGTATGCAGTGGGTCGATGGATAGCCAATAGCAGAATTGTAACAAGCAGAACCCGGCGATGCCACATGATGTTTCAAGTTAATGAATGAGACCTTAAAGTCAAGCTAAGCACGCGCTTCCGCGCGCGGGCGCCGCGCCAGAAAGATCAGCAGCGCGGAGAGCAGATAACTCAGCAAAAAGATCGTGAAGACAGGTCGATAACTGCCGGCATAATCAAAAACGATTCCAGCCAAGAGCGCGCCAAGACCGAGCCCGCCTTTGTGAAAAGGATCGAGCACGCTGCTGATGGCGCCGAAAGAACCGCGCCCGAAGTAGCGCGCAATTAAAATTTGCATAAGCACGCCGGCGCCGGCCGTGCTCACTTGCATCAGCAACGCCACCGATGCGGTCAAGCGGCGTGGATGGAGACGTTCAGCGAGCGCGCCCCAGAGCCCATTGCCGAATGCGCCGGAGAGCGCCATCACACTTACCGCTCCCGCGGCGATCGTCGGCGCGATCCTAACATCGGTGAAGTAGGCGGCGGTATGAAATGCCACGCCGCCGGTGCCAATGGCGGCGAGAAACGCGCTGCTCACGAGCAGCCAGAGCGTCGGGCTGCGCACCGCCTCAGCACGACTCCAGCTTTGCTCGGCAACACTCGCGGAGTTGTGTGGGTCCATCGATTCGGTCGGCCTACGCGGCGGCACGGCAAGTCCGTCGGGATACAGGCCCAGATCTTCCGGCTGGCGTCGAAGAAAAATGAGCCCGGGAATAACGACAAACACCCACAAAGCAACACCCAAAGCCAAGAACGCGCTACGCCAGCCGTAGCGCAGAACGAAAAATTGATAAACCAGCGAGAGGACTGCCGATCCAAGCGGCGTCGACATGGCGACCAAGCCCATCACGCGCGGCCGTTTTAGATAAAACCAATTGGCCGCGGTGGTAAATGCGATCATACCGCACAAGAGGAACTCGGTCAGCGCTCGCGCGGGCACGAAAGTCGCGTAAAACTGCCAGGGCTCCGTGCTGAGACTCACGCCAAAAGCGAGCAGGCCGACCAAGGCGCCGCCTGCCGGCAAGAGAAGACGCGGCCCTAAGCGGTCGGCGATCGGCCCAAACAGTGGCGACAAAAGACCGCCGAGACAGGCTCCGAGCGTAATCGCCGCCGCCGTCAACGTCCGGCTCCAACCCAAGTCTTCGCTGATCGGCTTGAGCACCACCGCCATGGTGATATTGCTGACGCCGGCGGCTAAAAAACCCGCCACCATTGTGATCGCGACGATCAGCCATCCGTAAAAGAACGGCAGGATCACGCATCGCCCTTTAAACGCGGACAATTCACGATTGGCGGTTCTTTCATGAGGTCGTTGTTACCGAGTCGGTGAGTTCATTCGTCGAGCGTCACGACTGGCGTCGCAATATTTTTCAGGTTCAAAAGAGCCGGGCCAGAGGCGAAAATAGATTTGAGTCGAGTTGCCAAGAACGATGGCAAGTTAATTGGAGACGCGCCGGGTCGCTTCACTGCGCCGCGGCAACGTTAAACCACTTCGTTTAATTTAAAAACAAGCGCGCGTAGGTTTCGATCCCCAAGCCGATCAATACCGATCCAAGCCCGCGGATAAACGCTTTCAGCGCCGGATTTTCAGGTTCGCGGCCGATCATCTTGAGCTCCGGCCGGTCCTTGTAGTCGCGCATCAAGTTCATCGAGCTTTTCATCCAGATCGCGCCGATCAGGCCAATAACGAATCCCGCGCCTTCGAGGTCCATCCGTCGACTCCTCTCCTTAAGTTTTTCTTGGATCGATTTGGCTTAGGTTCGCCGCCGACAAATGGGCGAGCTCATGGCCGTGCTCTTCCCAATTCATACCGTCGAACAGACTTATTCTAATCTCCTTGACCGTGCCGGGTTCGAGACAGCGCACGTTGATGCTGTAGCCGTCGGGATTGGAGCGCGGCACGTAAAAGGATTTGATGCCGCAAATTTTACAAAAGAGATGCTTGGCGACGCCGGTGTTGAATTTATATTCGGCGAGGAACTCAGAACCTTGTAGTAGCGTAAATCGGTCCTTAGGAACGATCAGATGAAGAAATCCGCTTTTGCGGCAAATCGAGCAGTTGCACTCGGTGGCTTCGATGTCGGCCGGTGCCGCAACGGCAAAACGCACTCGGCCGCAGTGGCACCCGCCACGATGTTCGACGAGAGATTCGTGTGCTTGAGAGAAGCCGGTCAAGATACTAGGCGGCCTCTTCCACTTGCTTGTTATAACTGCCGGAACGCGCGGCACTGTTCATTTTAGCGCGATGATAGAAGATCTTTTGCGCCGCCGCGACGTTGCCGGGCTCACCTTTCCAAGCTTTCAACGCCGGATCCTGCAGTGCCCGCGCGTAGGAAAAACTAACTTGCCAGGGGTGCGGACCGATTTTATTCATCGCGTTTAAATGCTCGGTGGCACTCACCGCGCTCTGTCCGCCGGACAGAAAAGCGATACCGGGAACCGCCGCCGGCACGGTGCGCTTGAGACACCGGATCGTGCGTTCGGCCACCTCTTCGACGCCTGCTTGTCGGGGGTTGTCCTTGCCGGAAACAACCATGCTCGGTTTGAGAATCATCCCTTCAAGATGCACGCGCTGCAAAAAAAGCTCCGTGAAGGTTATTTTTAGCGTCTGCTCGGTGACTTCGTGGCAGCGTTCAATGGTGTGATTCCCGTCGAGCAAAACTTCCGGTTCGACGATCGGCACGATGCCGCCCTCCGTGTAAGTCGGAATGCCATCACCGATGGTAATCACCGCGCGCCACTTAGAAAACTTGGCGCCGAGCTCTTTGTACTCTTTCAGTCGCCCGCGTAAGCCGTCCAACCCTTCGGTGACGACTTCGCCGGGAAAACCGGGAATATCCACCGGCCCCTTGTCGACTTTGATGCCCGGCATGATGCCTTTTTTGGCAAGCAACTGGGGAAATGGCGTGCCATCGCTCGCCGCCGTGCGGATCGTCTCGTCGAACAGGATTACGCCGCTGATCGCTTCTTCGACACCTTTGGTGGAAAAAAGCATTTCGCGGTAGGCGCGGCGATTGTTGTCGTTGGATTCTATTTTGATGCTGTCAAATCGCCTTTTGATGGTGCCCATACTCTCATCGGCAGCCAGAATCCCTTTGCCTTTGGCCACCATCGCTTGAGCGACAGATTCGAGTTCCTGTTTAGACATGGCGTTCATTCCTCCTTATGTTGCACGCCTCCATATTTACATTCCACCCATTCCTTGGCAAGCTTTACCGGCGCCTCCATTGTCTCACCCATAGTCCTTTGATAGTTTATAAGTTGTCATGCTGGACTTGCTTATGCACTGGTTCATCAGCGCCGCGAGTCTGATGATCGTTGCCTATCTTTTCCCCGGCATCGAAGTGCGCGGATTCGGCACTGCGTTAATAGCACCCATCGTGATCGGTTTTGTCAACGCGACTATTGGTCTTGTTATCAAGATCCTTACCCTTCCGCTTACACTCTTAACCTTCGGAGTTTTTTGGCTGGTGATAAATGCGCTCATGCTGCTGTTGGCCTCGGCTCTGGTACCCGGCTTTATCATCCACGGATTTTGGTCGGCTTTCTTCGGTGCCATCGTGCTCAGCATCGTCAGTACGATTCTAAGCTCGCTGCTCGCATGATGGGGCTTTTCATTTAATCGACAGTCCGGTTGCCTCAGCCCAGTAACTCGCATCGTAAAATCTTTCCGGCGGATCGAAGGGTGGCTTGTAGACGCCCATTTCTTTGCGCAATTCGATTACCGTTTGCAAAGCGGCCGGATTGATCTGCGCTTTCGGCACCACCTTACGATAAGCATCCTCGGCGGCTTCGCGTTTGAGCTTTTCTTTTTCCATCACCAGGGCAATCGTTTCGTCGCGGTTCTCCGGCAACAAGAGCCAGTCCGTAGCCGCCGCCCAGGCGCGAATGAAGCGGACGACGAGCTCTCGATGATCGAGCAACCAATGCCTGAGCGTCCAACCGCAAGTGAGAGGCCAGCCGGGAACGTAATTTTCAGAATCGGCCAGCAACACGCCGCCGGCGGCCAATGCCTTATCTGAAGCAGGCGGCGTGAGCATAGCGGCCGCCACACGCCGGTTAAGAAAAGCCTCTAGACGCACCGGTGAACTGCCGATGATCTCGATGTTGTATTCCGTGTCGTCGATGCCATGAGTCCGAAGAATCTTCTTACGGATAAGATCGAGATTGGAATCACCAGGGTCGCCGGCGAGTAATTTGCCGCGCAGGTTTTCGATCGAATCGACACCTGGCTGGCCGATCAGATACGCGCTCAGCCCTTCCTCAGCCTGCATGAAGAGCATGTAGTCGACGCCGTCCGTCGTTGTCCGCGCGATCATCGTGTCGGCACTGCTCAAAGTAAAATCCCAGCGCCCTTCCGCCATGCCACGATTATGGTCGGGCGCGTAGGTCGTGTGGTGAAATTTCACTTCGAGATTTTCCTTGGCGAAAAATCCTTTGTATTCTGCAACGACATGCGGCGTTCTGCGCTGGTAACCGGTAATGCTCAGTACGTCCATACTGTCCTCCCCGTCGCCTTCCTTTTTATCGCCACAAGCTTGTCGGCTCAAGTGCTTTTGTCTTGGTTTGATCGATGAATCAATGTAGAAAATAATACCGGCATTTCTCCGATATTCGAATATTTCAAGGGATATTTTATGAAGTTGAAAGACAAAGTCGCTCTCATCACCGGCGGCGGCAGAGGTATCGGCAAAGCGATCGCGGTGCACTGCGCCCGCGAAGGCGCAAAGCTCGCGCTATGCGCGCGCACGGCAACGGAACTGGATCAGACCGTGCGAGAATTACGCGCCATGAACGTCGAAGCTGAAGGCTGGAGCTGCGACGTTTCGTTGGAAGAGCCCGCGCGAGAATTCATCGCCAACGTGGACAAAAAATTCGGTCGAATCGACGTTCTGGTCAACAACGCCGGCGTTATGACCCGGCCGACTCCGATCACCGAACTCGACGTAAAAAAATGGGATTACACGATCGCGGTGAATCTGCGCGGCCCCTTCCTGATCACGCAAGCGGTTTTGCCGATCATGATGAAGCAAAAAAGCGGCTCGATTATCAACGTCTCATCGGTGATCGGCCGCGGCGCGTACGCCAATTTCATAGCGTACGCGACATCGAAATGGGGGCTAGAAGGATTCACCCAAACTCTCGCGGCGGAAACGCGCTCGAGCAATATCCGAGTCAACTCCGTCGAGCCCGGCTACGTCGCCACCAAGCTCACCGGTTTTCACGGCAGCAAACCGGAATCGGTGACCGATGTGTTCGTGTTTCTGGCTTCGGACGAATCCAAGGGAGTTACGGGCAAGATGCTCAGCTCCTCGGGTTGGAAGTCGCAGGTTAAGTAAAAAGGCACCATCGAGCAGTGCGTTTCTCAAGGGTCACAGCGAATTCATGTCGTACGCATAGAAAGCTGATCGACGTAGAGTGAAGGATTCGCGTTGTGCCGGCTTGTCTGCGTCGATAATTAAAGACCTAGCAATTCCATTATTTTACTCTGATCGAAACCGACCACCGATTGGCCGTCGATGATTGTCACCGGCGTGCTTTGAAATCCTTGATCGAGCAGTTCCTTCAAGGCCGCTTTATCCGCACGCACATTTTTCTCCACGAACTCGACGCCTTTTTGAGATAGAAACTCCACCT
>VBKX01000219.1:1152-4071 GCA_005879435.1 Deltaproteobacteria bacterium | reverse complement strand
GCGCGCAAAAGTGACGCATTCCCAGTTTAAAACTGGGAATGCGTCTGAGCAACGCGAAGGGTCTCGACTGCATGGCGACGAGCGAATGCGCAAGACCTTTCGGGCTCGTCCGATAGAACGGATTTGGTCCCCCGACCTTCAACAAAGGCCGATAAGCATGCTAAGGTGAGCTTCATAACATGCCGCGTAGCGATCAGTTAAAATTCAAGCTTAAGTTTTTCCTCGGCGCTCTAACCCTCGGCCTGACGGTTATCGCCGCTCTTTCAGGTTGGACCGATGAGCTGGCCAACCGAGACTTGAGCGCAACCGAGGAGTTGTCGCGCCACGTGAAATTCTTATCCTCCCCTGAGCTTACAGGACGGGGCATCGATACTCCCGGGATCAAGCTGGCGAGAGACTACATCGGAACCGAATTCGCCAAATCTGGCTTGCGGCCAGGCGGCGACAACGGCAGTTTCTTGCAAACCTTCGATGTTGCCGTCGGCGTCGCCGTAGTCGAGCCGAGCAGCCTCATCCTTAGAACCGACGCGCCCCTGCAACTAAACCAGCAGTGGATTCCGCTTGGACTGTCGACATCCGATAAAGTATCAGCAGAGGTGGTCTTCGCCGGTTACGGGATCACGGCCAAGGACTACGGCTACGACGATTACGATGGCATCGACGCTAAAGGAAAGATTGTCCTGGTGCTGCGCTACGAACCGCCACCGAAAGGCGACAAGAGCCCGTTTAGGAAACTACCCGACTCCTCGAATTACGCCGCGCTCCGCACGAAAGCCAACAACGCCCGCGATCATGGCGCGCTGGGCATGATCTTGGTCGACCTGAATTACGATGATGACGCGAAAACCGAGTTGCTGTCGACGCAAAATAGCCTATGGCGGGGCGGAAACAGCCTGATCGCAGCCCAGGTGAAGCGCCAGGTTGTGGAAAAATGGCTCGACACCCGGAGAATTTCTCTTAAGTCTCTTAAAGAACAGATCGACACCGACGGGAAACCCGCTTCAATGGCCATTCCCAACGCTATTGCTACCTTGCAAGTGAACTTAAAAGAAAATCGCCAGCACGCGGACAATGTCGTCGGCATCTTCCCCGGCGCGGATCCGGCGCTGAGCGCCGAATCGATCGTCATCGGCGCCCACTATGACCACCTCGGGCTGGGCCATTTTGGCGCGCGAGACCGGGCATCGGAAGGTTTGGTTCATCCTGGCGCTGACGACAATGCGTCGGGAACCGCAGTGATTATCGACTTAGCTCGCCGCCTCAGCCGTCTGGCGGACAAACCCGCCCGGACGATCGTGTTCATCGCTTTCTCGGCTGAAGAGCTCGGCCTTTTTGGTTCGCGCTATTATGTCGATCATGCCGCATCCATCTCAGCGATAAAGGCCATGCTGAATTTAGATATGGTCGGGCGCTTGCGCGACGACCGTGTAACCGTGTTTGGCACGCGCTCGAGCACCGATTTTAGCAAAGAGGTGCTGGCAGGAGCTCAGCAATTGGGCCTCAAAATCGGCGAATCCGACGACGTTGGACGCAGCGACCACATGTCCTTTTACAGCAAGAAAATTCCCGTGCTTCATTTCTTTACGGGCATTCATAATGACTACCACCGAGCCACCGATACCTGGGAAAAACTGAACGTCGACGGGATGGCAAAAGTCAGCGATCTTGTCATGCTGACCGCGTTGCAGATCGCCAATGCCAAGGAACCGATCAATTTTGTCAGCCTGCCTTCGCGCCCGCCTGCGGGTGGCGCCGCGGCCGGTCGAGGATTTCGCACGTATCTCGGCACCATCCCGGACTATGGCGCGACGGCCGCAGGTGTGCGACTTGCCGGAGTCTCCAGCGGCAGCCCGGCGGCGCTCGCCGGCCTAAAGGAAGGCGATGTAGTCATTCGCTTGGGCGACAAAAAAATCCAAAACATCGAAGACCTGACCGACGCGTTGAGCGACCGCAAAACCGGCGACGAGGTGGAAATAGTGGTTCTCCGCACCGATAAGCCGCTCACGTTGAAAGCGACGTTGAAAAGCCGCGGTCAGTGATTTTCCTGCCCAATTCCGACCTTGGGTTGGTCTGTCACGCGACTCCAAGCCCCCGAATTTTGGAAATAATGCTCGCAGCTAACACAGTGTTTATGTTAAGGTAGATGGTGAAGGTTAAGGAGGATAGCTGTCGATGATCAAGCTGTATACGTTTCCGCCCTCGACCAACTCTCGCAAGGTTCGAATCGCTCTCTTGGAGAAGGGGCTTGAGTTCCAGCGGATCAACGTCGATCTTTCTAAAAGGGAACAGAAAAATCCTGAATATCTCAAAATTCATCCGTTCGGCCAAGTTCCGGCATTGGACGATGAAGGATTCATCATTTACGACTCGACGGTGATCAACGAATATCTCGAAGATGAATATCCCTATCCTTCATTGATGCCCAAAGACTCCGAAGGCCGGGCGAGGGCGCGACTCATGGAAGATTTTCGCGACACGCACTTTAATGTCTCCTGTGTTCACATCATGCAGGAAATGCGCAAGCCCGAGGGAGAACGCGATGGGCAGCGCATTGACAATGCCAAAGCCGCGATCATCCAAGCCTTCGACAGGATCGAGACCGAGCTCAACGGCAGCGAATACTTGGCGGGCTCCTTTAGCCTTGCCGATATCGCCTTCATGGCCAACCTCGAATTGTTAGAGCGATTTGCTATCCCAGTCGATGCCGGCAAATACGGCCAAACCGCCGCCTGGATCAATCGGCTCAAGGCCCGGCCCAGCTTCGCCGCTTCCGCGACGTAGATCGGCCGGATGTCCAGGAGTCTGATCCTCGCCTGGCTCGTCCATCTTTATACCGCCCTCGGCGCCATCGTCGGCTTCTTTAGTATCCTCGCTATCGAACAAGGTTCTTTTCGCGAAGCGTTTTTTTTGATGGCTCTG
>VBKX01000219.1:0-1109 GCA_005879435.1 Deltaproteobacteria bacterium | reverse complement strand
TTCGACGGCAACCTGCTCGATGAAATCTTCGATTATTTGAATTTCGTCATCGCTCCGTGCTTTTTTCTGATTCATGCCCGCCTCTTGCCGCCCCAGGACTCGCTTTGGCTGGCCGTCCTGCCGCTGCTCGCGAGCGCTTACGGCTTCTGTCGAACGGACGCTAAAACCGCGGATAATTTTTTTCTCGGCTTCCCTTCCTATTGGAATATCGTCGTTTTCTATCTCTATGTGCTTCAGGCGCCGCTCTGGATTAACGCTTTTCTTATCATCGCTCTGTCGATTCTGGTGTTTGCTCCGATCAAGTTCATTTACCCGAGCCGCAGTCCGCGTTTTCGCGCGCAGACGAATGTTTTAGGCGCGCTCTGGGGCGGCGTCGTTTTATATATGATCTACCGGCTGCCGCAGAGTGATCGGGCACTCGCGTTTGCCTCCCTATTTTTTCCAGCTTACTATACGGCGCTGTCGCTTTGGCTCGAGTATCGTCGACTAATGACTCAATCATCGCCGCGAGGTTAATGATGCATAAACGCGTCCGGGATATTTCTGTCACTCACACATGCGAGACCTTAATAATTTTCTTTCTTCTTTTGTTTCCGGCGTCGTCGACCTTGCTTCCTTTCCGACGGCGGCGGCATGACCCATTTGGAAATCGCCCGCCAGTATAGCCGGTTAGTTCACAACGAGGGTTTCGTCATCGTCGACAAAGTCATAAAAGAAGGCAGCGTCGGAGTGATGACGACCCACGCCGCCGATGCGCTTTCGACTGACTCCGCGGCTGCGGCAACCGCGCTCGCGGGGGGATGCAAGGCCAATGTCGGAGCGTTGGGAATGTGCGCCGACGGCACGCTTACGATCAGCGCCATGGAGCTTGCCCGTCGCCGCGGCATGCGCCTCGGACTGATCACAAACGCGACAATTTATGATGCCAGCCCAGCGGCATTCGTTTGCCACGTGCCCAATCGGCGCGACTACGCCGCGATCATCGAGCGCTATCTCGACCTCGCGCCGGACGTTCTGTTGGGCGGCGGTAAGGATCAATTCTTACCGAAGGGAAAGCCCGGCAGTCGGCGCTCGGACGACGTCGACATGGTCGCCGCCTTTGAGAAGAA
>VBKX01000218.1:14645-32543 GCA_005879435.1 Deltaproteobacteria bacterium | reverse complement strand
CGCGAAATTTCACCTGTTGAAAATGAGGATCTTCCTCGAACAGGACAAAAGCGCCGAGGGACAGAAGGAGGCGTCCGCCGCGCTTGAAAGCGGCGTGGAATATATTCCCGATGTTTTGGCAATGAGTGACGAATTCTATTTGCCGGAGGCTCAAGCGATTTACCAAAAAGTGATCGCGATGGGGAACAAGGAAGTGCTGCCGTATCTTGGATTGGGGAACATCGCGCTGCACGGGGGCAATTTGCCGGAAGCCGAGAAGTGGTTTATCCAAGCGCGGAATTTACAAGCTGATCATCCTGCGGTGCTGCTTGCATGGGGGCGCTTAACGGCCGCGAAGGCGCAGAAGCTGACAGACGCCGAACAGACAAAAAAGCAGATGCAAGAAGCGCGTGCGTTGCTAGAAAAGTCCAAGTCCAAGGGTGAAGACTCGGCGACGATCCACACGGAGTTGGGCGCCGTGTACTACAAGCTCGCCATGTGGGAGAAGGCCGCGGAAGAGTATTCGCAGGCTCTGCGCATGCGGCGGAGAAGAAACGATCTGCGCTTTTCCCTCGGCCAGGCGTACGCACAGCTAGGAAAAATCAAAGAAGCGGAACAGAAATATCGCGAAATTCTCTCTCTCAGCCCCGACGACGCAGACGCGCTCAAAGCGTTGCAAGAACTCGGCAAGAAATATTAGGACAGAACCACGACAGTCGTCGTAAAAAGGCCTCCGGCAAGTCAGCGGAGGCTTTTTTGTTTGATGCGCTCAATATAAATAGACTTTGAAGTTGCCGCCGTGACCCATTATGCTGTCGTTCACCTGTTAAACTTTCGGAGGTCCCAAGTGATAAACGAAAAAGTCGGCGTTATCGGCGCGGGTAAAATAGGTTCGGCCATTGCGCGCGGCGTGATTCGCGCCGGACTAGCGCCGAAGGGCCATGTCATGGCGAGCGATGTGAGCGACGCCCTGCGGGAAGCGGTAGCCCGAGAGCTCGATATCGACGTTACGCCGGACAACGGCGCGCTTTGTGATTACGCCGACATTATCGTCCTGGCAGTCAAGCCTCAAATCGTCGACACGGTGGCTAAAGAAATCGCCGGTAAATTGGGTAAAATAAAACTCTTGGTCTCGGTCGCTGCGGGTGTTCCGCTGGCGCGCATCGAAGCGAATTTGAAGCCCGGGGCGCGGGTCGTTCGCGTGATGCCGAATATTCCCTGCGTCGTTGGCGCGGGTGCCGCCGGATTTGCGGCTGGCGCGAATGCGACTCCCGCTGATTTAGAAAAAGTCAGCGCGATCCTCAATAGCTTTGGCGTCGGCATGGCGGTGGAAGAAAAATATTTGGATGCCGTTACAGGGCTCAGCGGCAGCGGGCCTGCATACGTTTTTATGTTTATGGAAGCTCTCGCCGATGGTGGCGTTCAAGTCGGATTGTCACGGGACGTTGCGCTCAAGCTCGCCATGCAAACCGTCTATGGCGCTGCGCGCATGGCGCTCGAGAGCAATAAGCACTTGGGAGAGTTGAAAGACGAAGTCACTTCACCCGGCGGTACGACGATTGCCGGCATTTATGCGATGGAGCAGAAGGGTTTTCGCGGCACAGTCATCGACGCAGTGGTCAGCGCGACGCGAAGGTCGCAAGAGTTGGGGAAAGGGTCATAGGTTCCGTTCCGAGCGGCGGATTACACGCCGTCTAAGAATTTCGAAATCAGAAAATCACTGGACCTGTGAAGCGCAAGTAACCACAGAAATCCACCTTTTATTTTGTAGCAGGCCGGTGAATAATTCGACCTCTATTCGCTGCGTAAAGGCAACGTCGGGCCGGAGCTAATTTGGGCACTGAGCGTTCCTTGCAGCACGTAGGAAAATGCTTCAGCTGTTGACGCTCGATAGCTGCGGCTGAATGAAATGTCATGCACATCGATTCTCATCTCTAGACAGGTATTTCTGTAAATCGTTGAAATTCCCTGCCGCGGGATTCTTGGCATATCTCTTGCGGACTACGTGGAAATACTCTCGTGTAAAGGAGATCGTCTATGAAAAGAGTACGTCCGCTGATATTCGCTGCCGTTTCTATCGCAGTATTTTTAAGCATCACCGTCCCAAAGCCACTCCTTGCCCAAGTCGTTCCCAACCAACCAGCAGGTGTCGACGATCAACAACTGAGAAATTTTGCTAAAGTTTACGTCCAAGTTGAGAAGATACGCGAAACCTATGAGCCGCGCGCGAAAGCGGCTGCTGGGCCCGATGAGGGCAAGCAGATTCAGCAGGAGGCACAATCAAAATTCAAGGAGGCGCTCACCAAAGAAGGATTGAGCGAGGAGAGCTTTACGCAGATTTTCGACATCGCGCGAGCCGACGAAGGCGTCCGCAAAAAAGTCCTGCAAATGATTTCTGAGGAGAGAAGTAAGTCTTAACGCCACCCAACAGCCTGCACTCGGTGAGGAATTGGGCCACGAGTCGGTTCTGTCCGATCGGACGATCTTTGATTTATCCTGTTGCGTTTAGCGACCACGGGTAAAAGCTATTCCGCCCTGGATCTCAGTTCCGATCCGTCGAGCGCTCAACCGATCGTTTTTCAAGATAGCCCGGCTTTGCGCCCGTTTTCGATTCAATTCGCAACCAGTCCCCTTCGGCGCGGACAACGTTGACTTTGATACCGGATGGGAGGTTGGCCACGACCGGGTAATTCATTCCGGGGCCGGCGCGAAGTTCGATGTCCGAGAGCGTACGATAAAGGCCGGCGACCGAGGGAGTTGGACCCTTCGGGGATGTGGATTGCACCGCCGAGGCGGGTTGCGCGAATTGTTCATCGATGTACCCCGCTTTGCCGCCGTGCATTGATTCAACTTTTAACCAGTAACCTTCCCGCGCGACGACGTTGACGGTTATTCCTTTGGGAAGCGTCGCGATCACTTCATAGTTCATTCCCGGCCCCGACCTTAACGGAACGTCGGCCGTTGTGCTGTAGGTTCCTTTGGTCGATTGAGCAAGGATCGGCTCAGCGTAGAATCCCATCGCGAGAAGGAAAATTAACGCGGCGCTATGGCGCAATAAGATGCTTTGTCGCACTGTTCTTTTCTCTCCTCTTCTTGATCTCAACGATGCCTATTCCGCCGTTCTTGCGAGAGTACGCCTTGAGCCGTATTTCTCCGGGTAGGGGTGGGGAGGTCATTACAGCTTTTACAAAATAACCCGGAAGGGTACGCATACCTATTATGTTTCTAATTCACCCCTCTTGATCATACCCTCGCCAGACTTTACACACCCACTTCACGATCGGACTGACTTAAATGAGACAAGACCACTACTAAATAATTACTCCGCGATAATTATTCCGCGCTAACCCTTAGTTGAGAACTATCAATATCGCTTGCGCCAAAAAATATCCGATCCGCTTTTGCCCTGAGGGCTGGTCGAGCTTCTGAATTGCCAGTTGGGCGCTATGTCATATTCAATGGCGTATTCCTGCTGGTTTTCGCCGCCAACCTGCTGTTTGGTGGAGACAAAGACATCTTGGGAAACGTATTTCCCCGCTTCTACCTGACCGCCGGAGAGATTATCGCCGACGCCAAATTCCAGGGTGTCCACTCCGAGCTTGCCGGCGACGGATTGCCTCAAGTCGGAACTGACAAAATTCGCGGCTGTCTTCAGCGCCTGGGTTTGGAGCGCGTTCTTCTGCCCCTGGTTTAGATCGGCTGTCGTTTTACCGAACAACAACACGGAGAGGATTTCTGCCTGCTCCAGCGAAGGGTTGCTACGCAAGGCCAGGGTCGGTTTGCTTGTATAACCACCGATCACCAAATCAATCTGGTATTGAGAGATTTTATAGCGGGCGACAATATCCAGGCCAGGATCGATCTGAGTTCCTCCCGTAAAGGACAGTTCGGCTTGTTCGATCTGGAATCTCCGACCCTGAAACGAATACGAGCCATGGGCGCCCTGGAGGTTACCGGCGACAGTCAATTTCTCTTTGGGTTCTTTTTTGATTTTCAGCTGTCCTGTCATTTCAACCGAGCCTTCGTCCAAGTAGATCCAGGTGCCTCGAGAAATTGCTGCCGTAAGATCGAGGCGCAGGCGCTGGAAAGGCGAGCTTTCCTCTTGTGAGGTGGAAGCAGCTTTGCCGTCTTTGGGTTTCTCGGCCGTCGGTTCTGGCGCCGTGTATAGCTGACTTTCATTTTGAACCACGACAATCGTTTTGTCCTGGGCTGCCACACCGCCTCGACCTTTCATCATGCCCATATCCGGCCGTAAAGTTCCTTTCATGGTTAGGTCGCCGCGAACAACCGGCTCTTGCAAATTACCTGACGCTGTTAAATTTCCTGAGGTATTAGCTTTGTACTCGCGCGTGTTCACCACTTGGAAATCTTGGGCTTTAAAATTCGCGGCGATATTGGTGACGCTCGTGCCCTTGATAGCCAAGCGCCCGGTGCCGGTCAGTTGCCCGCCACCAGATCGCACCGCCAGCCGGCTTATCTGGACCGACCCTGGAGTGACGTTAACCTGCACCCCAATGTCGCTCAGAGACAAACCCACGGGACGGATTCTGACGCCGCCGTTTTGAAACTGGATCGTTCCATTTGGCGCAAGAGCCTCAAGTGGGCCGCGAAGAACGATATCCATACTCAACTTGCCCTGGAGATTTTCGATATCTTTGTTAAATGCGCTCACGCACGTGGGACTCAAACCTTCGGATTGAATCCGTAAATTGGAGTATCCGGTTACATTTATCGATCGGCCCGCTCCCCAACCGATGTATATAGGCAGCGTGCCCTTAACGTTTAGTCCGTTGACCGTGTCCTGGAGCAGACGGAGGTCGATGCTGAGGCGCTCTTTTTGATAAGAACTCTGGGCTGTCAGGCCGGCATAGGTTTGACCGGCGACGCTCAATTGATCGATGCTCATGGTTGTCTCGATCAACGGCTGAGCAGCGGTGCCCTTAACCTGTACCGTTAAAGCCACACTACCCGTAACGTCCGGGGCAGTTTGCAAATATGGCCGGAGATCGGCGAGTGAAAAGCCATTTAGCCGGACTGAAAGATCTTGCGGTCCCTCGAGTCCGAAAGCTCCTTTGACGTTTAATGTTTGTGCCTGGCGCTGTAATACCAACTCATCGATGGTCACGTTCTTTCCCACTAAAACAAGACGAGCGGGTCTAGGGTTGCGCCAAGCTCCATCGGGCAGCTGTAAACTCAGCTGTTGCAATGCGACTTCCGTGCGCTCCCCGGACTGCGTGACCCGGCCGCTGACTCGTTGAACCCGCTGGTCGACATCGCGCGCCAAGATATCGGCCGTGAGTGCCATCGGGCGCGTTCCGTCTACATTCAGATGGGCTTCTACGCTCGGCAATGAAATGCCAGCGTTGACCTGTTGGACGGCGAGATCGATTTTGCCTTGCCAAGAATTGCTTCGAGAGCCGGCAAGCGTCCATCGCAGAGTGCCGCTCTGTACCCGGTGGCCGGACATCTGTAATTGGTTGAAGTTGGCCTTGCCGTCCAGCTGCGGAGCTTGCAAGGATCCCGCGATACTTCCGTCAGCTCTGAGGCCGCCGCCGGCGTAGATTCCGGCGAGCTTCAACCAGGGATTGATATCCTTCGCATTGAGAACATAGGTGATGCGACCTTTGGCGTTTTTTGCCACGGAAGCGATGGTTCCATTGGCATTAAGGGTCGAGCCATCCGCCGCGAGCCGGACTTCCTTTAAAACCAGTGTGCCATTTCTCAGCGATCCTTCCGCCCGCGCTTGATCGAGCTGAATGCCGCCTATCTGTGATCCGGTTAGCGTAAGGCGCGTGTCGGTCTGCATGGTCTCAAGTTTCGTCCCCCGCCCTTTGACCCAGGCATCAACGTTGATTTTGGCCGCTGGCAGGTCGGGTCGTTGCGCGGCGACCTTTTTAAGATCGAAAGCGCGAGTTTGCAGATTCGCCTCATAACTCGGGGTCTCGGAGAGCACGGCGGCTCCCTTGAGCTCGGCTGTTCCATTGGTCTGATCCGATTGAGCGGCAAAGGCTAAACGACGGTTTTGCAATTGACTCGAGAGAGCCATTTGGCCGAGGGTCCATTCTTGAACGGCCAAACCCGAAACGCGGCCTTGCAGAGAAGCCTCGGCGTCTTCGAGAGAGCTACCCTTAAAGGCGACTTGCGCGTTTATGTTTCCTTTGACTCCCGGCAAGGCCAGCACTCGATCAACAACAAATTCTTTGAGTTCCAAACGTCCCTGCAACTGGGGTTTGTCCTTTTTCAAATCGGCCAGCGTGGAGCCAACGACCTGCCCATTGGGCACCGTCAGGTTGACGGCAACCTGCAATGCCGACAGCGGTCCCGTTGCGCGAATGCTTCCGGATATATCCTGTTGCAAAGGCAGCGCGGGTGACAGCGTCTTCAGATCTTTAGCCGCGATTTTCTTGAGTTCGAGGGTCAAATTACTAGTGGGCGCAGAGAGATCGTCAATCGTGCCGCTAAGATTCACGTGTGATTGAGCGGTGGAAACAGTTAGCTGTTTTACTTCAACCGAAGAATTCTTTTCGCCTTGTTTTAACGAAAGCGCAGTCGACCATGTGCTGTCCGGTACACCGGCTGAAGAAAGCGCAAAACCGAATTTGTTTAAATCAACGGTGGCGCCGGAAGGTCCTAAATTTATATCGGCGTCTCCGGAAAGCGTCGTGATAAGCGCCTCTTTGCCATCGGCAGTTCGCGCCTGGACCCTGCCGTCTTTTATGTGAATATTATTCAAGGAAATCGTCACGCGTCCGGGTTCCTCAGGGTCATCGTGTTTCTTAACCAACTTGGCGAGATTCCAATTTTTCTCCTGATCCTGTATCAGGGTCAGTTTCGGTTCGACGATATCGATTTGGCCGATGCGGATGGTCGATGAGCTTAAAAATGTAACCACCTGGCCCAAAAGGCCGACATCAATCGAAACGACGGGCGCCGACAAGATCGCTTCTCCATTCTGCACGATGGCAAAGTCATGGAATTCAAGATCCCGCCAGACCGAGCCGGTGATTTCTGTGAATTGCAATTCACCATTCAACGCGTCGTTGGCGGCGGCCAAAATTTTCGTCCGCAGCAAAGCGCGAAATTCCGGAGTGCGCGTATAGAATCGGAGTCCCACGACAGCCACGAACATCAGAAGTAGGAAAATTCCGATCGACCAGGAAACCCGACGCAATAGTTTTTTACGCATTTTGAGCCTCCTAAAAGGACTGGCCTATGCTGAAGTGAATCTGCCAGGCCCGGTCACCGTTCGGCGGACGGAAGGGAAACCCAAGGTCAAGGCGTACCGGCCCCACCGGGGTGGTATAGCGAACGCCAAAGCCGGCGGAGAATCTTAAATTATCGATGGGAACGTCAAATGATCGGAGCGACACTTGTCCAAAGTCGACAAACAAAGCGCCGCCAATTTTGTCAGTAAATTGTTGACGCAACTCAAAGGATCCCTCGATCAAGCTCCGTCCCCCCAAAGGATCGTCGGAAGTGGATAGCGGCCCTAAACGGCTCCGGCCGTATCCTCGCACGCTGTCGCTGCCCCCGGCATATAGCCGTTCGAAGAGGGGGACCTCCTTGCCCTTGTGCAATGGTTCTGCAAACCCCAATTTCAGACGGGAAGCGAACACAGTCTTTTCTGCGAGCGGGTAATAACCTCTGGCTTCTCCCAAAAGCCTGTACAGGTCAAACTTACCTCCGAGAAAGCTGCCGAATTGCTCGCCGAGAAAAGAAAGCGTCCAACCCGAGGTGGGATTGAGTGGATCGTTAGCATTGTTCCACAGAAACCCTGCCGAGAGGCCCGAAAGCAATCCTTTTTTCTCGAACGGCTGGAGCACCTGGATGGTTGCTGGCTCAACTTTACTCAAGCGGTCGTATTCCACGCGATAGGCTAAAAAGCCTGTGAGGTGATCGGAAAATTTCCTTTCGATTTTCGGCTGCAACCGTAGAGCGTCCAAAAAATATCCCGGCTCATCAAACTGCTGGGGGCCGGCATTGACCATGAAACGATTATTCGGGCCGAGAAAATGGGGTTGAAGAAAATGAAAGTCCAATTCGCGCGCTATAAACGACGCCTTCACTCCGACTTCGAGTCGTCGCCCCCCTCCAAGCCAATTATTATTGCGCCAGCGGGCCTGTCCGCGTAACTGCTCTTCGGTGCCATAGCCGATGCCAATCTTGATTTCACGTGGTGGTTTTTCTTCGAGCCGGACCTTGACCGGAACGGACGTGGCTGGAAGGGAGGGCTGCGGTTCGATAACGATTTGACTGAATAAATCGAGCTCCCGGAGATTTTTTTCCGTGTTCCGGAGCTTGGTACCCGCGAATGCTTCGCCCGGTTTGTAGGTCAATTCCCGTAAGACAACAGACTCTTCGACGTCCTTTAACCCTTCTACCGTGGTTGCGCCGAATTGCGTTTCTGGCCCGGCATTCAGGATATAAGAAACGTTAGCCACGTGGCGATCGAGAATGACCTCGGCCTTTCGTTGAATGGTAATCGCCGCGCGGCTTTTGTCGTAGAAAAATTCTTTTATCTGCGATTCACTTCGTTGATAGGCGTCTACGGCAAAAATTTCTCCTTCGCGGAGAGGAAGTTTCTTGAGAAGCGCTTGCAGTTCCGGTTTCAGTTCTGGCGCATCGACTATATCCGCTGAGATTTGTCCAACCCGAATAGGGTCATTCTCGCTGACCTCGAGGTTGACCGTCACCAAGCCTTCGCTATCGTCCACTGAGAGATCGTGAGTCACTTTCGCCTCGTAATATCCTTTGTCCTGATAAAATCGAGGGATCCGTTCGAGGTCGGAAGCAAACACTGCAGGGTCGAAAACCGGCCGAGATTGCCATGGAGCATACCAGGGACGGGTCTTGATGGATAAAACATCTTGCAACTCTGAAGATCCAATCTGATTGTTGCCAGAGATGTTTAGATCTTTGATGCGCCATTCGCGATTGGGGTCGAGCTCCTCAACAGGGATGGCGAGCAAAGGTGATGAGCCGAGGAGAAGAAACGCAAGCAAAGCCGTGCCGGCGACGCACCCCGAAGCGACGCACAAATTCATCTCCATCGACGTGAGAAAGTCACGATATCCATCATAACACCCGTGAAGCGCGTTCCAAGGTGATTATCTAAAGAATACGCATTTGTATCGGAATTCTCGCGTAGTCTACTTGCTCAATACCTAGCCTGTGATCACAAGGCAAGAGAGTTGAACGATTCCGGGCGAGTAGGATTGAGCTTTCCCTTCTCCTCAGAGAGAAGTCCGCGTACTTGGAGATGGAGGCTTTTCCGGCCGTTGATTCCCAACGGATGCAAGAGGTCTCTGATCTCCATCTCGTGCTGTACGAAAGAATGTGCAAACCGAACATTGACCGTTAGCCAAGGTCAAAAGTTCATACTCTGCACCAGGTTTTCGAATTCATCGGTTCTCGGCGTTTTTCTTTTAATAAATCACAAAAGAAAGGAGAAGACGATGGGAAAAAGTATTTTTGAGTCCATAAAGGACGGAGTCATTGGCACCATTAGTGGAACCGGGGATGTTGCCAGCGCCGTCGTGGACACCGTGAGCGGAACGCTCACTCACACGATCAAAGGGACGAGTGCGGTAGGGACGTCACTGATCGAGGCCGTCTCAGATGTGGGTAGAGCGGCGATCCGTGGAGCGAGCGATGTCGGCGGTGACGTGGGGGCAGCCGCAAAGGGAGCCGTAATCGGTGCCCTGCGCGGGACTAAAGAGACGAGTATGGAAGCAGCGGATGCCATCAAGACAACGGTTAGCAGCGTCATTAGAGGAACGTCAGATGTCGCTGGTGACATTGGCAAAGCTGCGGAAGGCGCCATACAAGGAGCCATTACCGGTGCCAAAGAAGTCGGACTAAACGTAACCGATGCCACAGCGGCGGCGGCCAACGGGATTTTAAAATCAGCCAGTGAGATTATATCCAGTACCGGTAAAACGGGTTCGGCATTCATTGAGTCCTCTTCCGGTGTAATGTTCTACTATTCAAGCGGTCGTTCAGGGGGGCGGTGACGTGGGCGCGGGCGCCCAAGGAGTGGTGTTGGGAGTCCTACAAGGAACCAAGGTGGGCGGCAAAGAAGCGCTGGAGACGATAAGCGCGACGAGCAGTAGTGTCGTCAAAGGAACGTCGGACATTGCCGGAGATGTCACGAAAGCAGCGAAGGGTGCGGTCCAAGGCGCTATCGCTGGAGCAAAGGAGATCAGTTTAGACACCACGGAGGCTGCCGCGGTTGCCGCGACTGGCGCGCTCAACGCAGCCGGAGAGATCAGTTCGCAGGCGGCGCAACAGGTACGCAACGCCCTGACTGGCACAATCTCGGGCGGTGAAAGTTGTCTTGAAGGAGCCTTTCAAGAAATAAGAACTGCAGTCTTGCGGGCGGTGCCGGTCGACAATTTTCTGCAAGCGGCTGAGATACTCAGCGCGTATGCGTGCTTGAGAGAAGGGATTTTGTGAGCGCTCGGTCGCAGGTCCGAGCGCTCACCCCAAACCCGGCGTGTTAGCGTCTGGTTCCGCCGTACTCTTTCTCGGAAGATGTCTCCTAGCGCGACTGAGCGCCCAATCCAGAATGGGGAAAATTTAAGTTTATCGATTGGCTTTTCTCAACTAAGGATTTTAGAGTGACCCCTTCGAAGGCTTTGTGGACGATTTCATCACGGCGCAACAAAATTTCCGCAATTGGCCCGGGGTCTTCCACGTTTTCCACAGCTGGGCCCCGCACGATGTCGAGAACATCGTTCACGGTGACCATTTCGGGTGGTCGCGCTAGCGCAATTCCTTCAGGCTCTGCCGACCTGAGCAAAATTCCGGCCTTAACAAAGTCATCTATTAGATTTCCCAAACTTGCCCCGAAACGGGCAGCCAGCTCCGTTTGCTCCCAGGGACGTTCATCCGAAAAATGGCGCCGCGTGATCTCTAGCAGCACCGAAAGAAATAACCACTCCTCAAAGCGATAGCCTCTCCCGCCCGTCATCGCTTCGCGCACGAATGCGGAAGGGTGCTGATGAAAATAGGTGACCTCGCCACCGATCAAGAAAATCAACCATCCGGTATAGAGCCAGATAAGAAAAATAATCAAAATTGCAAAACTCGAATAGACTGCGGCGTAGCGGGCGGAGTTAGCTACAAATGCGGCAAATGCCGTCCCGACGAGCTGCCACAGGATGCCTGCCGCGGCACCACCGACTAGCGCCGAGCTAAAACGCACCTTCGTGTAGGGAATGAACTTATAAAGAAATGTAAAAGTTGCGCAAAGCAGAATGAATGGCATGACGCTGGTGGTCAAGGTAAAGACATAACTCACAAATCCGATCTTAAAAAGGCGCTCCACCAACCAGTAGCTTTGGGCCGAGGCGGTGAGAGTCAGAGCGGTAAAGACCATGACGGGTCCGACCAAGACCACGCTTAAATAGGCGGGGACTTTCTGGCCCCAAGTGCGGGAATGAGGCAAACGCCAGATCTGGTTCAATGCGTCTTCAATCTTGGCGACCAGCGTGACAACCGTATAAAACAACGTGGCCGTTCCAAGCGCGCCCAGTATGCCGACGCGCATGTTTTCGACAAAATTGACGATTGTGTTGGTCACCTGTGATGCTGCGTCCCCGAGCGGCTGAAGCAACTGGGCCAGAAAGGGTTCCAGACCGTTTTGCACGCCGAACGCTTTCAGCACGGAAAACATCACCGCAAGAAAAGGGACCAGCGAAAGTAACGTCGAATACGTCAGGCCCATCGCCTGGAGATTCAACACATCACCGCGATATCTCGCATTGGCGACGACAGTTGCCTGGTAGAGAGCACTTCTAGTGTTGGTGAACAGGGTGTTCATCGCATCCCCAGTTGACGCAGGGAGCAAATACAATGCCAGTAAAAGCTGGAACCAGCTTGTGAAAACCGGTTGCGGTTTTAGGATGGATATAGACCGTTGTCGCAAAAAATTGGACATGCAGCCAAAGTTTTGGCTAATTGAAACCCTACAATTCCTTACGGCGAAATCCGACAGTTACGGAGGGTTTTTGGTCAATGCCTTGTGGCAGCAAATTCTCGATAGCCGTCTTGAAATTTTCATCAAAACTATCCCTTGGGCGTTGGAGGCTCTCTTCTTTGGATACCCTGGGCGTAGACCTCCGCGAAGTGGATTTTTCCGGCGGTCGCATCGGCTTCGGCCGCTACGTCGGGAACAAGACCTACGTTTCGGCTTCTCAAGAGCTTGCCAACGATCATGGACGTGAAGTTGCTCTTGAATATGAAATCGCACGGGACTGGAAGATCGGCACTACGACAAGCAGCAGCGGTTCGAAGGGAATCGATATTATCTGGAACAAACGGTACTGAGACTGCGGCGCAGATATTAAGCTTTCTTCCGTTCGGCCGGAAATTAAATAAGCTTTCGCATCCTCGGCGTCAGTCCGAGAAAATTTACTTCAACACCTAGAATTTAGCTCAATCATTCGAACGCCTTGCCTTCATTTCTCGCAACCCGTTTCTTGGCGACGATCGGCGCATATTCAGCCTGTGAATTTTGCCAAACTAAAACAAAGGCGGCTCGATGCTTGTATAGGCAATTAGAAAGAGAGCGTGAAAGATCGATGCCCCGTAAGGTTCATTATATTGGCCCATGCGCCGTGAAGAAGTGACGTGTAGGAAAAGTCTAATCGTCGATTGTCCCGCACGGGTTTTCCCGTTGACTTTATGAGCCTGCCTGCCGTATACCCGCCCTCGTGATGATCGTGCGCGATCGTTGCTACTCTGTTGGCACACGTTTTCGCGGCTGAGCAGAGAAAAAGACATTAAACGCGCGGTAAACGCCTCCGCGAACGAGCAAAGGGTTCCGGAAGTAAAAGCCGAAAACGATTGGGAGGTCTTATGTTGAAAGAGTTCAAAGAGTTCGCAATGAAAGGCCCGGTCATCGAACTGGCCGTGGGCGTTATCATTGGCGCTGCGTTCGGCAAGATCGTTTCGTCGCTTGTCGATGATATCATCATGCCGCCGATCGGGCGTATCCTGGGCAACGTTGATTTTGCCAACCTGTTCGTCAACCTGTCAGACAAGGATTATCCCAGCGTCGCAGCGGCGAAAGCGGCGGGCGCCGCGACGCTTAATTACGGCATTTTTTTTAATACCATACTCAATTTTTTGATCATCGCATTTGTGCTTTTTTTGATCATTCGACAGATTAATGCATTGAAAAAACCGGAGCCGGCAGCGGCGGCGCCGACAACCAGGGATTGTCCGCATTGTCTCTCGGCAATTCCGCTCAAGGCGACGAAGTGCGCCCACTGCACGGCGGATTTGCGCTAGATATTTTTTCACGCGGCACAAGCCGGAACAGCTCGGTTGTGTAGAAAGATCCTCTCGCCGTCGGCGAGTGCTGCTGCTGATCGTGGTCTCAACTGTGGCGGCGAGCGGCGCGCGGCGCGCGAGCCGCAGAGATCGAGAAAGCGACGGCCCGCAGGCGGATGATTCGTTTGTCACCAACGTCGTCCAAAAGTTAGGCGCGGATTTTCAACCGGCGCTGCGCGATCGGCTCGGTGAGACTTTTCTCGATTCCCTCTATCAGCTCGTTCAACTATTAACACTCTTCACCGCACGGTATTGACCTCGGAAATTGGCCTTTGCTTCGGGCAGCCACTCTCTGATCTGCCGCATACGAGTGTCATCGCTCGGGTGAGTTGACAAGAACTCAGGCGGTTTGTCACCGACCGCCTTGGACATGCGTTCCCAGAAGGCAATCGCCGTCGCCGGATCGTATCCCGCTTTCGCCATTAAGTTTAAGCCGATTCGGTCCGCTTCGGATTCTTGCGTCCGTCCCCACGGCATCAGCACGCCGACTGTCGCGCCCAAACCGTAAAGTCGTCTTCCATACTTGGGATGACTTGGCCGATACCAAGAGCCAATATTTGACCGATTGCCTGAGCGCCCATCTGCTGAGTCGCACGCTCTGCGCCGTGATCCGCCAGCGCATGGGCGATCTCGTGACCCATGATCACGGCGACACGCAAGAATCCGAAGCGGACCGAATCGGCTTAAACTTAATGGCGAAAGCGGGATACGATCCGGCGACGGCGATTGCCTTCTGGCCAGAACGCCACCTTGCCGCCGGGAAGCGCCAAGGCGTTGATCTCCTTGCCTTGAATCACATTGAACTCCCATTTGTATTCCGGCTTACCCGCCGCCGCGGCGATGCGTTGGCCGGCGCGACGCAACTGCGCCTGCCAATCGCTACGGGTCGAAACGCGGCTCTTCTTGAGTGTTTCCAGATAAGCCTCTTCGCCCATTTGCTGTTCTTGCGCTTCGGATACGACGATAAATTGGGAGCGGCCGGTTTGCAGGGCACTTTGACAGGCGACACACCAGAGCGCGACAGTGATCACGCACAAAATGCGCTTAAACATTTTTATATAGGCCCGTCGTATCTTAATTAAGATCGACAAAGCATGGCGCTTATTTTTTCTGCCAATTGCCGTTGCTCTGGATCCACCAGCCGGGCTGCGCTTGATCGATCCAGCTCTTGGCAAAGATGCTCTTGATCTTGGGGATGTTCTCTTTCGGAATGCCGTTCGCCTTGGCAATCTCTGCATAGAGCGCTTCGCGGTCCTTGTTCTCCGCGTCGATGAGTTGGTTGGCCTCGGCGCGCTCCTTGAGATTGAGGCCGTCGGCGCTGCGGATTGCGAGCAGGCCGTCTTGCGCGATGCCGATGTTGCCACGGTCCATGTATGGTTTTATGGCGTTGCTACGGTTCTTGATCGATTCTTTCAAGGCGCGAATCGCCGGATTGGTCACGTTGATATCGGTGTCCTGGGCAAAAGCTTCGCTCACGAAGCTCAGCGTTACGAAACGGCTCGGCGCCAATAGACGGCGGCTCTGTGGTTGGGGCGCAGGTTTTGCCGGTTCCGCCGGCCCGCCCCAAGTTTCTTTGACGATCTGATCGGCGGCGCGCTCGACGGCCGCCGCGGGAAAATAGATATTGACCGTCACGCATGCGCTGGCAAAAAATACCAGCGAGAAGATAATCCGTTTCAACATATTCCCTCCATCCCTATTTCGTTTCCGGCTTGTCCGATTTGATTTGTTGGAGTCGGTGCAGCAGCTCCGAGAAGGCGATAGTTTGGGTGTGGCTGACGATATTCACGCGCGGCGGCAGAAAACTGCCGACCACCAAGAATTCCTGATCGTCCTGGCTTTCCACGCCGCGCAACGTGAGCCGGTCATTTTTCAAGCTCGCTTTAAAGCCGAGCTTACTGTAGCGAAAACTGTCGAAGAAGCCGGCGAGCCCGCTGTACAGGGCGCCGGCGCTTGCGCCGGAGCTCAACACCGTAATCTTGTTCAGCGCCTCGACACTGATCCGCTGTTCCGTGCCGCGATCAACCGAATGCAAGTCGGCGCGAAATTGCGACGGTTGCCCGTCGGTGATCACGAGATCGTCGATGCTCCCTTCCAGAATGCCTGAGATGCGTCCGAATGAAAAGGTTTTGGTGACTTGATCGAGATCGATGCTGCTGAGCCGGGCGTCCAGCCGGACCGCCGCCAGGGACGAAAATGGATTTTCGATTTCGAGTTTTCCCAGGCGCACTTGGCCACCGAATAGCTCTGCCTGGATCTCGCCGTTGGTCTGGAGCGTGTTGCCGACCGATTGCACTTGCGGAATCGACCCGGTTAGGCTGCCGCTGAAAGGTGGCCAGTCGAGGGCCTGGGTCAGGTCGTCGAGCCGCAATCGCTTCATCTCGGCGGAGAAGGACAACTGCTTCGGGTCGTTGATGATATCGGGCCAACGAAGAGCACTGATTTCGACCGCACCGCCAAAGATCTCGGCGTGAATTGGTTGGGGAAAGATCAAGGCGTTGTTCGATAAGCTAATTGCCGCGGTGATTCGGCCCACCGACTGGCCACTAAAGCGCGCCTGCTCGATTGCGAGCACGCCGATTCGTGGCTTGATACTCGCTGCTTTGGGGCTTTCCGACCAGAAAATTTGGAAGGGCAGATTGAGCGTAATCGGCCCGATCTGCCAGCTGTCCGATTGTGCGCGCAGTTCGCCGGCCTTGAGCGATAGATCTCCTTCAGTGGTAAGGGTTGGCAGGTTGCCGTGAATTTGACATTGAAAGGCGAGCTCGCCGCCGAGGGTGAGTTTGTCGAGCAGCGGATACTCACGGTGGAAACTCTGGCGCAGGACAAATTCATAAAAGCCGCCGGGCAAAAAATTCGCGCTGCGCGCTTGGAGGCGGAGCTCAGGGCTTTGGCTGAGGCGCTCGACCGAGCCGTTTATGTCGACAGAACCGATTTTCATTAAATTGAAATTGCAGCGGCGACAATCGAGGCGATCGAGGTCGCGAAAATAATCGGCCTGGAGTTCAATAACCGGTTGCTGCAGTTTGAGATCCGCAAAAAATTTGCCCCACAAGAGCTCGCCGGCGTCGGCGCGAAACTTGCCACCGAGGCCAATGGAGTGCTTGGCCGGATCGGAGCGCAATTCGAAGACACCATCGATCACGAAATTTTCGCCCAACTTGGAACCGTCGGGAGAGGCGAATTTGCCGCCGGCGCTTTTAAGATGCCCAGTAATTTTCACCGGCTGGTCGGGGGCAAGGTCCATCGTCGCACTGGCTTGCACTCGGTCCGCTGCGGCTTGCCAGCGATCTTTGTCGCCGTAGGTGAGCTTGAGAGCGGTTAGCTGCGCTTCGCCGACGCGCCAAGTCGGTCGCAACCACTCAAACGGCGCATTCAAACATAAATTTTCCAGTGCAACGTCGGCGCCGCGGATTTGCGCGCCATTGCTCCGCGCGACGCCTTTGATTGCGAGCGCATTCCAGGCACCATGGACTTCGACTTCGACTCGGCCGTGACCCTGATAGATCCATTGATTGAGTGGTGACGGCAGGAGCGTCTTTAGATTTTCCAGAGGAATCGCTTGAAAGAGCAGCGCTCCTTTGGCCACCGTCGGCTGTTGCTCGGTAAAAAGTATTTCGCCGTTGCCTTTGGCGCTGCCGAGAGCGGAAGCGACGTCGAATGTTTTTACCGTGAGCTTTTTACTTGCGGTCGCGTAGGCGCCGCTAAAAGTCGCGCTGGCTTTGCCGTTTGGCAGCCGGCTCGGCGTCGGGGCGAGCACATTCACGAAGTCGTCGAGCTCGGCTTGTCCGGTAAACGCCGCGGCGCTGAAATCCGGCTCGATGTCGAGCTAGGCGTTCCCTTTGATTTGCCGCGAGGTTGATTAGTGCCTGGAGCCGGAGCATTTCCGGTGTCGTCTTGTTGGTCTCGGCGAAGCTGAGCAGACGGCGCGCCGTCTTCGGCCGGACGATGATGTCTGACTTAAATGCGGCGGGTTCACCTTGGAGCGCAAGCTCCAGCTCGCCGTTCAATTGAGGAAGATCGGCTCGGAGGCTTATCCCGGCATGGTCCGCAAGATTGAAATTCCGCGCATTCAAAGTCACCGCCGGCAACTCAAGCAAGACCGTGTCTCCTTTTTTTAAGACGATCCTGCCGTCGCGCACATTCAGATGGCGCAGCGCGAGGGTGGCGGATTTCTTATTCGCGGGCCGCGATAATCCTCTAATGTCCAGCTCGACGAGCGGACTTTCGATCTCGAGGCGATGCACCGTCCCTGAGGGCAAGTCGAACGGATTGAGCGTCGCCGTGAGCCGACGGCCTTTGAAGAAAAATATCTCAGGTTTGGAAACTTCTACGCCCTCGGCCACGACGGTCAAGGGTAACCGAAAACGCAGATCCGTTACCCGCACCGCGGCGCCGCTCGCCGCGGAAAGCTCGGCCTCAATCCAGGGACGAAACTTTGCCGACTGAACCATGATATAGAGGGCGCCGTAAAGAATCACGACCAGGGCAAGAAAAATGCCGCAGAGTTTTAGACCAGTGCGGGTGATTGCGGTCATAGCGAAACGATACCTGTTGAAAAATGGTGCGGCAATCAAATCT
>VBKX01000218.1:0-14611 GCA_005879435.1 Deltaproteobacteria bacterium | reverse complement strand
GACCGCGCCCCTTGGCAAAAACTCAGACCCTTATACATACACCTACAGATTGTGGCCAACCGAGGAAATTGGCCTATTTATCGATGTATTTGACTCCCCGGCCCGTCCAAAAAGTAGGTGCTTTGAAAAAGTTCAAATATTTGCTTGACAGTAGGGGGCACCTTGTCATATTTTGAGCAAAATTTTTTGTGACTATTTGCTGGGAGGCAAGCGATGAAAATAAGAAAACAGCTGGCGTTAGCCGCGCTTGGGTTTTTCGTGACGGGCTGCACGGGGATGACGAAGAACCAGGCTGCCATAGTTGGCGCCTCGACCTGCGGTGCGATGACTGCTGCCGGAGTTGCCGGTAGCCGGACGCACGATAGATGGGTGGCCGCGCCTGCCGCACTTGGCGCCGCTTTGATTTGCGGTGGGTTGGCCTACTTAGTCGCTGAGGAGCCAAAACCACCACCACCACCTCCTCCACCACCGCCAACTCCACCACCTCCTCCACCACCACCGAAACCGGCACCGCCACCGCCACCTCCACCACCACCACCTCCGCCGGCACCGAAGGTCGAACGGACGATCATTTTGGACGACGTTCTCTTTGACTTTGATAAGAGCAACGTCAAGCCGGAAGCTGGAGCAATTTTGGATCGCTTGGTCGCGTTTATGAACGAGAACAAGGACAAGAAGGTCAGCCTCTCCGGTCACACGGATAACGTCGGTACCGAGGCTTACAACCAAGCGCTCTCTGAACGACGCGTCAATTCAGTAAAAGATTACGTCGTCAAGAAGGGCGTTGACGCAGGTCGCGTATCTGGTCAGGGATTTGGCGAAAGCAAACCGATCGCCGACAACAAGACGCGCGAAGGTCGAGCTAAAAACCGTCGGGTCGAAATCAAGGTCAACTGAGATCCGCAGTAAGAGTTAGATCAATGCGGGTGCTAGGAAAGATAGCTATTGTCATCCTAGCATCCGCATTGTTTTTTTCTTCGCCGGGCTCCGCTCAAACCCTCAGCTTCAAGGACATTGAGGCGCGAGTGTCGGAATACCGTAAATGGCTGGACCAGGCTGGATCTAAGGGTTCTCGTTATTGGATTAGACTAGACAGCAGCAAAAGGCCGCACCGACTTTTTGTCGGAGACGGTTTCATGCACGCCAACGCCACCGAGAAGGAAGAGTTCGTCGAGATATTTTCGCGTTTTCTTGCCGGACATCCGGATAAAAACATGCTCATCGACATCTTCGACGCGAGCACCGGGAAGCCGATTGGCGAATACGGTTTTGGCGGTTTCCGACTCTTCGATTCTCGCCCAGAGCCACTCACTCCCAAATAAATTTACAAATTGGTTTGACGTGCCCGGTTCTCCGGCCGTATTTGGCCGGACTGTCGTATCGTGCACTCAACCATTGTGAGCTGCGCCAGATGTCCTCTCTGACCGAGCTGCGGGCTCATGCCCGAAACATATTCTTCGCCGCGTTGGACACATCGGATCCATGCGCGGCGGTAAAGAAAAATCTACAGCTTCGGACCGGTCATCTACAGGTGGCCGGCCGGAATTACGACCTCTCAAGGATTCACAACCTGATCGTCGTCGGTTGCGGCAAGGCCGCGGCGAGAATGGCGCTCGCGATACAAGAATTACTCGGTGCTAGAGTTTCCGACGGCTTGGTCATCGTCAAGTACGGTTGTGGAATACCCCTTGAGAAGATCGCGGTTGTGGAAGCGGGTCACCCCATCCCCGACGCAGCAGGTCTTGACGGCGCACGCCGTATCGTAGAAATGGTGCAAACGGCCGGCGAGCGCGATCTGGTCATCTTTCTAGTTTCCGGGGGCGGCTCTGCGCTTTTTCCTTATCCAGCAGACGATCTATCGCTGGCAGATAAACAACAGACAACCGAGGTTCTTCTCAAGAGCGGAGCGACCATTCAAGAAGTTAATGCGGTACGGAAACATCTCTCGCGATTGAAGGGCGGGCAGTTCGCGCAACTCGTAGCGCCGGCGCAGTTGATCACGTTAATTCTATCCGATGTCGTCGGTGATTCCCTTGAAGCGATTGCGTCCGGTCCAACCGTCGCCGATAGTAGCACCTATGGCGATTGTCTGCAGATCCTGCGTCGCTACGACATCGAACGCTCGATTCCACCCGCGGCGATGGACTATTTGGCACGCGGCGCCAGAGGTGAAGTTGCCGAAACGCCGAAGCCATCGGACACAATCTTTGAAATGGTGCGCAACGTCATCGTTGGCAGCAACCGCTTAGCGGTCGATGCGGCGCGCCGGCGCGCCGAAGAACTCGGTTATTCCACGATGATTTTATCGGATTCCATCGAAGGCGAAAGCCGGATCGTCGCGCGTTCCCATTCAGCTCTCGTGAAAGAAATTGCGCGAACGAGTAAACCTATTCCTCGCCCCGCCTGCGTAATCTCCGGCGGAGAAACGACGGTGACGGTTCGGGGCGACGGATTGGGAGGACGCAATCAAGAATTCAGTTTAGCCGCAGCGATCGAAATCGACGGTCTGGAAAACATCGTTGTTCTGAGCGCGGGCACTGACGGTATCGACGGCCCCACTGACGCCGCTGGTGGACTAGTCGACGGGGCGACGGTGTCACGCGGCCGAACTCAGGGCCTCGAGCCAATCGAGTATCTCGCTAGAAACGATTCCTACCATTTTTTGCAGTCCGTAGGCGACCTTTTCATAACCGGTCCGACGTTGACTAACGTCATGGACCTACAGATCGCGTTGATCGCTTAGCGTTGTTTCGCTTGATGACGGCGAAAGATTCCGATTGCATAGGCTCGCCGATGAGACGTTTGTCATCGTCATGCCTCGGGTTCAAAAATACTTGATATCGGTTGATTTGCCGTTCCATTCATGATTAGAGTTCCTCTCGCCGAGATTTGAAAGGACTCGATTCCGTTATCCACGATTCTTGAGGAGCGAGGCGATGATAGACGTCACTCTAAAAGGAATACGTTGCCGCGCGGCGACCGAGATTTTAGACATAGATGGAACAATCGGCGCGGCGACTGAAGGAACAATTGTCTATGAGCTTGAAGGCGAAGGCGGACAGCTCGTCAACGTGCATTGGGATGACGGCACGCGTTCATTAGTCTCATCTGAAGAGATCGTGATTACAGATACGGTGACTTGGCAATAATAGCGACTCCTACCCAACCATCCCCAGTTTCAATCCGCTACGGCAACAAACATTTTTCGACCGCGAGTCAATTTAGTGCAATGATTTAGTGCAATGATGCGCATGTCTCGCTATCGGCGAGCTCGATCTCGTCGGGGAAGACATACGTCATCGGAGCGTCATTCCACCTCACTGCAATCAGCTGCCTTCCGAGATTTTCCACTTCGAAAGCGATCGTCCCTTCAGTCGCCCGATTGATGGCGGAAAATTAGCGTCGTAGTCCGACAACGCGAACCTGTTCTTTCGTTGTTTATCATAATCGAAACTTTCGTTAATTCACGAAAAATCTCAGTGCATTATAATTCGAACTCCTTGTGCAGTGTAAATGGCAAACTTGTGCCAGTGAAGTTGTGCCGACAGCCCCAGAGAATCGCCTGCGTTACAAGCAAATCGTGAAGAATTAATTCGAGAAATTCCATCATAGAGAAAACCGAAAAACGCCACTACTTAATATGCAATGCGCACCTAGGCGGAGGGCTTTCCCAACTGGAAAGACAGGATTGATTGCGCGGGCCGGCTATGTCCAATAAGTGAGACTGCAAGAATCATCTCTCGGCAAAGATCGAAGTGGCGCAACGCAGGGCAAACGTCACTGTTTTTCGACTTGTCGGAATATTCCGATATATCGCCAAAAGATTTGTCAGTAAAATTTTGACACAGGCACATGGATTCAAAGGAAAAATCAAAGGGCACGCTATTTGCGTTATATAAACTGCAAGCAGCATGAAAAGAAGATCACAAAAGGGGAAAACCGATGAGCAGGGCTGAAATCGCGCGCGAAAGACTGCTGGCCAATCTTAAGGCGCTGTTGGGAGACGTAGAAGAGTTGGTGAAAGCGACAGCGGAACAGACCGACGACGGCGTGTCATCTTTACGCGGGCGTGTATTCCGCACGTTGGAGTCGGCGAAAAGCACACTGTCGCAAGGTAAGAAAGCGTTAAATACCTCCAGGCAGAGCGCCGAGGCGGCGATTTCCTATGCTCAAGATAATCCTTGGGCTATAGCCGGCATCGCGGCCGGTTACGTTTCGATGAAATCATTTCGAGGAGGACATACGCGTGTTTTTATCACGATTAACGTTTCATACATTGCCGGGCAAGACGGATGCCGTCGAAAACAAACTCCTGACGTTGGCGCGCTGGGTTGACCAAGCCGGCGGAGCGAAACCAAGGATTATGCGAACTCATTACAGTTCACTCGGGGCTCCCGACCTGCTCTTCGAGCAAGAAGTGCAAGATCCCGGCGCTCTCGAACAACAGATCAAAACGGTCACGGCGAATAAAGAATTTCACGACTGGGCGCAGCAAGTTGCGCCTCTCTTGGAACGTTCGTCCAAGCGCGAACTCTTCAAAATCATCGACTCGCATTGATCGCAGTTCCGTAAAGCGTGTGCCAGATGGCGCAGCGATTACCTGCTGGCGATCTTCACCGAGGTTCCGACATCTGAGTTTCTGAATTCTGGAGCAGGAAACATTCGCACCGTACGCCGACATTGGTATCGACCTTGCAAGAATAAGAACTATCTAATCAATTGAAAGGAGCAAGATGATGGCGCAATCTCCCTACAAAGCGAAGCAGTTTAAACTTGGGGGTCTCTTAGGAATATCAGACCAGACGCTCGAGATGCATTTCGGCCTTTACGAAGGCTACGTAAAGAACACAAATTTGTTGATGGAACAGATCTTCGCGATTATTCGGAAGAAGCAGGCATCAGGGCAGGATCCAGCTTATGCGGAATTGACTCGGCGCTTGGGTTTCGAGTTTGGTGGAATGGTATTGCACGAATATTATTTTGAAAACTTAGCGGCGAAGGGAAAGGGGAGCCCGTCCACCGATTTCAAGCGCGCTCTGGAGCAGAGCTTTGATGGTTTCGAGAATTGGCAGCGCGCGTTTGCCGCCGTGGGCGAAATGCGAGGCGTCGGTTGGGCGATATTATATCAAGACCCTGTCACTGAAAGGCTATCTAATCACTGGATCGCCTTACATCAGGACGGAGTTCCATCGGGGTTTAAACTGATCTTGGTTATGGATGTTTGGGAACATGCGTTTCTTCTCGACTATAAGCCCGCGCAGCGTGGAAAGTATATCGAGGCATTTTTTCAAAACGTCGATTGGGAAGTGGTGCATCGTCGATTGGCGACTCCAGCGGCGGTGCGCGCGGTCGCTTAGTTGCTGAAACGAATTAAACCACCGGCTGTGCCATTTGAGTATGGCCGGTGGTGCTCTCCTAGCGTCCCGTCCCGGAGTCCGACTATTGACTCATACCGCCGGGGCATGTGTTTGTGCTGAAGTCGGTGAAACAATGTTCGAAGAAAAAAAAGAGCATGAAGATTTGGAAAAGATGCCGTCCGAATATAGGGAGCTCCTGGAACGTGTTCTTACGATCCAGGCGGACTGCGAGATTGGTGGCCCGCATCTGTACGTAAAAGACATACTTCTCACGGCGCCGAGCAAGGTGAATCAGTTGATCGTTGCGCGCACGGCTGCAGAAGAAATGGATCACTACAGGAAAATTACGCGGCTCGCCGGCGAAATCGGCAAGGACACTTCGTTTTTGTTGAGCATTCCGAACCAACAGCGCTACCTGGAGGCTTTTCGCGGCGTGATCAAGACATGGGAAGACTTTTCGGTGTTTGGTTTTCTAATCGACCGGGTCGGCCGCTACCAGCTCGAAGAATTCCTCGACTGTAGCTATTTGCCGCTGCAGCGCATCCTGCCGGAGATCTTGAAAGAGGAGATGGGGCATATCGGTTTCGGTACGAATCAGACCGCTGAAATCGCTGCTAAAGGCGGCGAATCGCGGGAGCGAGTGCAGCAGAGTCTCAATTTCTGGTACACCAAAGCATTGGATATGTTTGGACGGACCGACTCGGAGCGATCTAATAGATTTTGTCATTGGGGCCTGAAGCGTCGCAGCAATAGCCAAGCTCGACGGGAATTCATCAAGGAAGTGGACCCCATTATAACCAGCATGGGACTAACGGTTCCTGATCCAGTCACCGGTCGAAAATTTCTATAGACCCGCGTTCGATGTGGCAGCCGTATAACCTTGGCCTGTTCGGTCTGCCTCTCTCAGGTGTCTAGGTCGATTAGTGCGAGGCCGGTTTCTTTATCTGTTTTGCGACATAAATGCCTCGGGGATTCGGTTAAGACGACCTCGAGCGTCGGCCAAACATGTGCCGCGAGGATGTGGCCGCCATGGGCCGTTCCGTCCGACATGCCGACTACGACATGCGCGTGGACATTCGGCGTGCTGTCTTTTAAGGCGATATCGCCGACCAGGGATAGCACTTCCACTTGTTCCTCGATGGGGATTTTCTTGTAATCTTTTTTCTGCCGATCAAAATAGCCAAGAGTCACGTCGCGAAATGCGCCGATAGCGGTAAAATGACTGCCGGCAAGTTTGCTGTTTTTGGCGAAGTTTGTGAGCTCGCTTATGAACTCATCACCTTTGTCAAATACCAAAACGAAGGTGTTCTCTTTGTTTGGACCCAGCGTTTGAAATTTCATGGACACCCTTCCTTTGTTCCGCGCCTGCCAAGCATGAGTTTGGAGGATATAGCGAAGTTCACAACCCGTTCACACCAATCTCTTTGGTTTTGTGGCTCAGTACGTGTATTTGGCATAACCGCACGCCATTGAAGAAGGCTGCACCACGAAGGCGCAGCCTCACGAAACGAAATTTCTCTTGGTGTTGCGGAGCAATTCTAGCAATCCGATGGTGTCATTGGCCGGAGGTCCAAACATGACTTCGACGAAGGGAGATCGAAGAAAGTGAGAGTGCCTGATGCGCCCTTCCCGGCCGGTCGCTGAGAGTTGAGATCGCTGTTTACGTCATCGGCGCTTTAGTCTGAATCACGACCGCGATTCACCGGTCCCGCGACCACAAAAAAGACGATAGCTGAAGATTATCGGGACTCACGAACTCGCCCTCGACCCTCACCGGGTCGCCGCGCCGCAACGTTCGAAAGCTATCGACATCCGTCGCCCGGGCGTTGTAGGGAACCGACACGGTGACCGTTCGGCCGGTCCGTGGGCGAATATCGAACACGCCCAGGCTCGGATCGACTCGCTCCACAGTGCCTTCGACAACATCAGTTCGGGGCCTGGGTGGAATAGATTGCCCGAATCGCGAACCGGATCGCGCTTGCACCGGTTCCAGTATGCGAATTGTTTCGACGTACCTTCTGCCCGCTGACTCTGATCGGTACGCGATTCGATCGCCTGCCTCCAGCTGATCAATGGGATACTCGCGGCCGTGGTAGACGACTCTGGTGCGATCAAAATCGTAGGGCAAGGTCTGCTTGCGCCTGTCTGCAGTAAGCACGTAGAGTTCCTGTCTGGCGCGGTTCACTTCATGCCGTCGGACCACGAGCGCTACCTAAGCGCACTTCATCCAACGTCGGCCTGGCAACCGGCTCTATGGGGACGCAGCCAACAAACGTAGTCAGAGTTAGACTGAACAATGCTAGCAACGGAAGTGAATACACGCGCCAAATTTGCATCGATGGCTTCATAATTTCATTCTCCCTTCCTCATGCAAACGATCTATCTCAAATAATGTGCCAGAGAGCCGCGAGGAAGAAATTTTTTTATGGAATCAGTTAGTAGGGAAACTAGGACGTCTCGAAATCACGACTGTATGGAGGATTTTTCCGTACAAATCAGGATTTTAAAGAAAGCAAAAAGGCCACAGGCGACGAGAGCATTTCGCTCGTTGGGAATGAATTCTAACTGTGTCTCCTGTGCGACAAATCTTACACAGTCTAGGTAAAAACCCACACTCGATAACCGGGCTTCGGAGCTATCTCATGACGTATTTTGTCCAAGTACATGTACTTATCAACGCGCAACTTAGTGGCGTGATGTTTGCTCACCTGAATTTCAATTCAATAAATAATTAATTCACTGTGAATGAAAATTATTGTCGGCGGCACACCAATGTGGTATGGCATCTATGGGCCCAACGGCGGCGCGCTTTTGGCTAACGCCTGAGCACCGGATCATTTAAAATAAAATCCAAAGGAGGGAAGCACATGGGCTTGGATAAACACTCATGATCAGGGAAACAGTCAGCCTCGGCAATTCGTGGGAATGACAAAGTCCTTAGCACTTAATCGAGAGGAGTTATCCATGAAACGCAATTTCGGTTTTAGCCTCATCGCTGCCTATGCCAGTCTTTTTTTGCTACTCGCCGTCAACCCGGTTTCCGCCCTGCCCCTTGCTGGTGACAGTGAGATCCAAATATCTGGCGGGGCTTCTCATTCGCAAGGCAGCGACACCGGTAATTTCAATGCGGATCTTAATTACGGATACTATTTAAGTCCGGGGTGGGAGCTCGGATTCCGTCAAGCGCTTAATTATAATTTTATCAATCACGCCCCCGACGCTTGGCAAGCGACCACTACTCCTTTCCTCCACTACAACTTCAGGGTAACAAACGTTCTAGTGCCTTATCTCGGTATATCTGGTGGGGTGGTTTGGAACGACCGAGACGTTACAGGAACGATGGGTCCTGCCGCGGGGCTGAAGCTTTTTGTGTCCGATCAAACCTTTGTAAATATCGGGTATCGGTATGAATGGTTTTTTAAATCTTTCGAAGCCGCCAGGGATAACCGGACCCACGGTAATCACGTGGCGAATATTGGCTTGGGATTTGTCTGGGGAGGCTCTGGAGACAGGAAGACGCCGTGAGCCGGCGAGAATAAGCACTCTATATTGAATCTAGACATTGCCGTCGGTGCTATCACGCCGAACCGAATGTAAATTTTGCTATAATCAAAGTCGTGGCGTTTTGAAGTAGTAATGACTACGGCGCGATCGAAGCGGTCTCGCCACGATGTGGCCTAACGTAGGAATGTGAGGGCGACCGCCTAGGTTGCCCTCTCTGTTTCTAAAGCCGCGATTGCTTCTGGGTTTGCGAAAGCGTTCAATCGCGGCTTTGTGCTTTCGGCGGTCCGCGGTCAATGCCTTCTGAGCGTACAATGTAGCGGTATAAGGTTCTTCTGCGCAGGAACACGTAAAGTATGAACCCCCATGATCAAAGCGGTAGACAGAATGAGCGCGGCGAATCGGTTATGGAATTGATGCGCGGCATTTTCCACGATGCCCGCACGCTTTCGATCAAAGAATTTACCGCCGCCAAGCTCGAGATCCGTGGGGAGATCAGTAATGCGGTGCGTTCAAGTCTCTTCCTTTGCGTCGGCATAATCACCTTGGCCATAGGCATTGTCTTCCTTTCCCTTGTTCTCGCATTGGTTCTCGCGCACTATTTGGCACTGCCGATTTGGGCAAGTCTCGGAATCGTCGGTGCCGCGCACACGATTTTGGGTTTCATCGTCATCGTTGTCGGCAAGCGGAAGATGAAGCGAACTACAGCCATTCCACACGACACTTTGCGCAGCACGAAAGAGGACCTCCGGTATATTCGCGAGAGGGCGACCGGTCACTAAAAGGAGATGGGCCATGGACGATAATCTGGAAGATGTTCGCCGCGAAGTGGAAAATACCCGCTTTGCGCTGGCCGACAAAATCGAGCGTCTCGAAAACAAAATTGAAACGACGGCGACTAAGACTTTGAACCCGGCTTACTACGTGCGGACACGCCCGTGGCCGACGTTGGGGGTCTGCGCTTTTTTAGGCTGGGTAGTCGGTCGCTCCTTGCAATCGAGAGCCGCATCCACGCATTTAAACAAGCCGGAAACGAACGTCATCGGTCATTTAGTCAGGACGTTTACTTCGGCCGCAGCGAGCGTCGCCGGGGTGGCCGCCGGTGATTTCATCCGCGACTCGCTCAAAGAGCGCAAAACTAAACATTCAACTTGATCCAAAAACCGCAACTCCCGCCAAAACTTTGTCCGATTCGCAGGAAAGGCACGCCTATGCATGGGGCGATGCCAAGATTACGAGATACATTTCTGTGCCGGCGAATAAATCCACGTGGTATGCTCCGAGCGTGCGTTATCTTCATGCGATAAGCACAGCTCAGTCGAATGGCTAAGTCCGTCGCCTATGACGCCGTGGTTGTCGGCTCGGGTCCGAACGGACTCGCTGCGGCAATTGTTATCGCTCAAGCCGGCAAGTCGGTGGCCGTGTTTGAGGCGAACGACAGCGCCGGCGGCGGCGTTCGCTCGGCGGAGTTGACGCTGCCCGGTTATGTCCACGATCTTTGTTCTTCGGTTTATCCTCTGGCCATCGGCTCGCCTTTTTTTGCCGCTCTGCCTCTTGGCGAGCATGGCCTTGAATGGATCCAACCCGGCGCGGCTCTCGCGCATCCGCTGGACGACGGCACGGCAATCCTGTTGGAACGATCTGTCGAAGCGACAGCTAATGCGCTCGGCGCGGACGAACTCGCATATCGAAAAATATTTACGCCCCTGACAGCGCAGTGGAACGAATTGGGCAGGGACATTTTGGGTCCGCCGCGTTGGCCGCGCCATCCATTCAATTTTGCGCGCTTTGGATTGCAGGCGATGCAACCGGCGCGGCGGTTTGCCGAGCGATGTTTTCGCGAGAGCCGAACCCGGGCGCTCTTTGCCGGAGTGGCAGCTCATTCAATGTTGCCGCTCGAAAGCTGGGGATCGGCCGCTTTCGGATTGGTCCTGACGGTGCGGAGCGCAAAAACTGACCGACGCTTTGATTTCCTACTTGCGCTCCCTCGGCGGTGAAGTCTTTCTCAATCGGCCGGTGCGCCGCCTTGAGGACTTGCCCGCTTGTCGGGCGACACTTTGCGACGTCACGCCACGCCAGCTATTGACAATCGCCGGGCCCGGCTTATCGCCTGTCTATCGAAATAGATTAAAACAGTTTCGCTACGGCATGGGCGCTTTTAAAATAGACTGGGCGCTGGCGGGGCCTGTGCCTTGGACGGCGCAAGAATGCGCCCGAGCGGCAACGGTGCATTTGGGCGGAACACTGGATGAGATCGCGGCCTCGGAGCGGACCGCCTGGCAAGGCTATCAAGCGCGCAAACCTTTCGTGCTCTTAGTTCAACCATCGCTCTTCGATAGCGCGCGGGCGCCGCAAGGAAAACATACGCTCTGGACCTATTGCCATGCGCCGAACAACTCGCAAGTAGATGCGAGTGAAAGAATCGAAGCACAGATCGAACGTTTCGCGCCCGGTTTCCGCCACATGGTTCTGGCGCGTCACGTTTCTCCTCCGAGTGAACTGGAGCGGCGCAATGCTAATCTCGTCGGCGGCGATATCGGCGGCGGAGCCCCTACGCTCGGACAACTTTTTTTTCGTCCGACGCGCCAGTTGTATGCGACGTCAAAAAAGGGCCTCTATCTTTGCTCGTCGTCGACGCCGCCGGGCGCCGGCGTGCACGGAATGTGCGGCTATTTTGCCGCCCAAAAAGCGCTTCGGGAGATGTTTTAGTGTTTCATCGGCACGCCGTTGCACATAAAGGAAAGCTGCCGGACTTGCCGACTGACGGAGAATCTTGGCTCACCGGCGATTATCTAGGGTCAGCAGCCTGCTCTTGACCAGGCATCGATGTTACCTGCCAACGAGAAAATTTACGAAGCAGCGATCATAGCTTTTTCAGCATGCTCGCGGTAAGTGGTTTGCGGGCATGTTCATAGTCCTTCCAGGGATCGCTGCGCAAGCGGGCGAGGCGCTTGGGCGCCGTCTTGATGGTGAATTCGCCGCGCGGATCTTTTTTGAGTTCCTCCCAGCGTAGCGGCAATGAAACCGGCGCGCCGGGCCGCGCGCGCGTGGAATAAGCGCATACCGCAGTGGCCGTTTTGGCGTTGCGCAGATAATCGATGAAGATTTTTCCCTCGCGCTTTGCCTTGGACATGGTGGCTATATACCGATCGGGCTTCTCACGGACGACGCTTTGCGCCACAGCCTTGGTAAACTCCTTGACGAACGCCCAATTCTGTTTCGGTGTGACCGGCACGACGACGTGAAGTCCTTTGCCGCCGGTTGTCTTTAGAAAGGGATTCAGACCGAGATCGGTCAATCGCGTCTTGAGCATTAGCGCTGCTTCTTTGAGCGCCGTCCATGAAACCGCCGGGTCGGGGTCGAGATCGAAAATCAGTTGGTCCGGTTGCTCGATTGTCGGCGCGCGCGACCCCCAAGTGTGGATTTCCAAAACTCCCATTTGTACGAGTGCGATCAGCCCGGAGACAGAATCGATCGAAACGTAGGAGGCAACAGATTTTTTGTCCTTAACGCGGATAGCGCGAATCGCCGGGTCAAGTGATTCGTTGGTGTGGCGCTGGTAGAAGCACTGCTTGGCGTATCCTTCAGGGCAGCGCACCAGCGTCAGCGGCCGTCCAGCGACATGCGTCAGTATCGAGTCGGCGACTTTTTCATAATAGCGTGCAAGATCGAGCTTGGTTATTCCTTGCTCCGGGTAAAGAATACGGTCGGGATGGGTCAGCTTGATTCCGGCAATCTCAATTTCCACATTGGCACCCTTACGCGAGGTGACGACTTTCGCAGTGGGAGATTCTTCTTCGCGCTGAACTTTGCCCACCGGTTTGTCTTCCCGCAGCCCCTTGAAGGACGGATGGCGTAGCAGCTTGTCTTTGGTCCAACCGGTGAACGCTACCTCGCCGACGAGCTTGGGTTTGATCCAGTGGACACCTCTGGCTTGCCCGCGTGGCAGCGCTTCGGCAAAGGGTGACGAGCTGACGACCAGTTTGTCCATACGCGCGCGCAAATCCCGTAAACTTGTTTCCGTAAACCCGGTGCCGACACGCCCCGCATAATGTAAAGATTTGTTATCGCCATAAACACCCAGCACTAGCGCGCCAAATCCCGAACGCGAACCGGCCGGATCGGTGAATCCGGCGATGACAAACTCCTGGCCGTGCACACATTTGATTTTTAACCAATCGCGGCTACGGCCAGGACGATAAAGTTGATCAAGTCTTTTCGAGATAATCCCCTCGAGTCCGGTTTGGCAGGCCTTGTCGAAAAGCTCGTCACCCTGGCCAATCCAATGGTCGCTGTAGCGGATGAGATCGGATGCGGCCGCTTGGATCTTAGCGCCGAGAAGTTTTGCCAGCGCCTCTTTGCGCGCGAGGAGCGGCAAAGCGGTGAGGTCCCGGCCGTCTAAATAAAGCAGATCGAAAATGAAATAAACGAGCTTGACCGGCGCATGTTCTTTCAGTGAGTTTTGCAAAAGCTGAAAATCACTGGTGCCGTCTTCTTTGAGCGCAACGATCTCGCCGTCAAGAAATGCCTGACGTGCTCGTAAATTTTTAAGCGCATCCGCGCATACCCTAAAGGGCTGGGTCCAGTCGTGCGCTTCTCGAGTCAACAATGAAACCTCGCCATCATCGATGCGGCCGAGAATTCGATAGCCGTCGAGTTTTATTTCGTGCAGCCAATTTTCTCCGCGCGGAACTTGGTCCACCAGAGTCGCGAGTTGCGGTTGATAAAATGCGGGGAATTTTGCTCTTTTGGCATTTTCGACGAGCGCCGGCGTCTTGACTTTGGCGCGCCGCTTGGCGCGAGCCGCCCCGGCGCCATTGGTTGTCCCAATTTCTTCAATCAGGCGCCCGGATTTAACGCTTGCCGGTTGCCCTTCTTCGATGTCGCCCTGCGCGGCCTTATCGTCCCGTTCTTTGATGAGCAGCCAGTTTTTGTCTTCAGCCCGGTTCTTTCCTTTCATGCGCACCAGAGTCCAACCGCCTTTAAGTTTTTTGCCCTGTAAATGAAACTTGAGCATGCCGCGGCGTCGGCCTTCGATCGGATCGTTCTCCGGCTGCCATGTGCCGCGATCCCAAACGATGACCGAACCGGCGCCATATTGACCGGCGGGAATTGTTCCTTCGAAGTCACCATAGTCAATCGGATGGTCTTCGACTTCAACGGCCAAGCGTCGATCTTTTGGATTCACGCTGGGGCCTTTCGGCACGGCCCAACTGGCTAACACGCCGTCCATTTCCAAACGAAAATCGTAATGAAGCCGGCGCGCCGCATGCTTTTGTACGACAAAGGATAAATTCTTGGCGTGACGTGAGAGCTTTTTCCCCGCCGGTTCAGGGGTCTTATGAAAGTCGCGCTTGCGGCGGTAGGTTTCTAGGTCCATGGGCGGGACGCTGTTTGCAATATGAACCCGCTAACCGGCTTTGCGCTGTCGCGCCGGCTCGGTTTTCTTGCCCGCCTGCTTTACGCTTTGTCGCAACAGATGCATGATGTCAATGACTTTTCCGCGTTGCGGAGCGCGCGCGGACGGTTTCGTGGATTCGACAACCTTGGTCTTGCCCGACTCTACTTTCTGCTCGACGATTTTCATTATATCCTGGCGATATTCATCGCGGTATTTTGCCGGATTCCATTTACTCGCCATCGCTTCAACAAGCTGCTCGGCCATTTTAATTTCCTGCGCAGAGATGTGCGCATTTTTGCTTCCGCTTTTTGGCAGATCGAGCGTAGCGGGATCACGAAGTTCATCATGAAAG
>VBKX01000214.1:3920-4399 GCA_005879435.1 Deltaproteobacteria bacterium | reverse complement strand
TCTGAATGCTGCGAATGATTCAGCGCCGAGGGGCTGGAATCCGGAGAGTTTAAGAAATAGTGCGCGGTTCGAGCGGTGAGTGAGCGAATCCTTGTGAACGTCGAGTCTCGTGTTCTGAGGATTCAACTGGCGCGTTGGAGCGCTTCTTGGACCGCGCGACGCACCAGAACTTTGACCATCTCGCGCTTGTAGTCGGCGCTGCCGCGGTTGTCGTCCATCGGGTCGACCTCCGTCGCGGCGATCTCGCCCATGCGGCGCATGGCAGCGTCATCGACTTCTCGGCCGCGCAAGCTTTCTTCGGCTTGCTTCGCCCGCACGATCACAGGCGCGACCGAATTGAGTCCCAAGCGCACGTCGACGCATCTATTCGCTATCATGCTCAAAGTCAAAGCGACGCCAACCGTGGCGAAATCTTCGATGCTGCGCGGCGTGAATTTAATATGCGACCAGCCGGCGCGAATCGGCGGCGGCACGCGAAT
>VBKX01000214.1:3158-3873 GCA_005879435.1 Deltaproteobacteria bacterium | reverse complement strand
TGCTCGCCAGCACTACTTCGGCGTCGAGCGCGATCAGGCTTGCGCCCGGATCGGTGAGCGGATCGCCGCCGGCGAGATTGCCGCCGACGGTTCCCATGTTGCGAATGCGCGGCTGGGCGACTTTACGGAACGTTTCATGGAGCAGAGGATAGTGCTTTTGCACGGCGGGAGAGAGCTCGATGTCGCGATGGCGCGCGCCGGCACCAACGCACAGGCCGTCTTTCGCGTTGAAGGTGATTTTATCGAATTTCGGGATGCGGGCCAGGCTGATCACGACTTTGGGCGTGAGCAAGCGCTGGCGCATCATGATGAGCAAAGAAGTGCCGCCGGCAATGACGCGCCCATCGTCGCCGTGCTTCTCCATCAGACTGAAAGCTTTCTTGAGCGTCGTCGGTTCCTGGTAATCGAATCGAATCATGACTTGTTCTTTTCTTTGAGCGCACGGAGAATTTTTTCGGGCGTGATCGGCAAAGTTTTCACCCGCACTCCGACGGCGTCAAAAATGGCATTATTGAGGACCGCCGCGGTCGGATCCATGTTGAGTTCGCCCATACCCTTGGCGCCGAAGGGCCCGGTCGGTTCATAAGGATCCGCGAAGGCATGCTGGAGCGGCGGCATGTCGCGCATGGACGGAATGCGATAATCGGAAAAATTGGGATTGACCGGCCGGCCTTCGTCGATCTGCAAGCCTTCGGTGAGCGCGTAGCCGATGCCT
>VBKX01000214.1:0-3141 GCA_005879435.1 Deltaproteobacteria bacterium | reverse complement strand
AGCGGATAAATTACCGTGCCGCAGTCCGAAGCGACGACGAATTGCAAAATTTGCACTTGCCCGGTTTCCGGATCGACGTGCACCTGCGCGGCCTGGGCACCGTAGTTGTAGGCGCCGGACTCATTGCCGAAGCGCGTGCTGTCGGGCAGCACGGAGTCAGCGTCGAAGCTGCCCGAGCCGACGATCGGCGCGCCGTTGTGGCGGAATAGTCGTGCGCGAGCGACGTCGGACACGGTCAGCGATTTTCCTTCCGCGCCTTTGACGAAAATTCTTCCGTCGCGCGACATCAGGTCCGCGGCGTTCGCCTCCAACATTTCCGCCGCTTGTTCGAACAGTTGCTGCTTGACGTTAGTCGCGGCGTTCTTGACCGCGTTGCCGCTCACGTAGGTGAGGCGGCTCGCGAAAGCCCCTAAGCAAAAAGTCGTCAGATCGGTGTCGGCGCGGGAAATTTCCACGTCTTCGACAGGCACGCCAAGCTCTTCGGCGGCGATCTGACACATGGCAGTGTGCACGCCTTGGCCGCATTCGCCTTCACCGCTGAGAATCAGCGCTTTGCCGTCCTCGTTGATTTTGATCGTCGCCGAGCTGCCATCGTAGTCGCCAAAGTGGCGCTTGCCGCTGACGTGAACGGTGCACGCCAGGCCTAAACCGATGTTGGCCCGCTTGTTGGCGCGCTTGCTTTTCCAATCGATCATCTTTTCGGTCATGTCGAGGCATTGCTTCAGCTCGCAACTGGTAACGCGATTGCCGTGCGGCGAAACGTAACCGACTTCCGCGGCGTTGATGCGCGCGATCTCCATGGGGTCGATGCCCAGCGCGTGAGCGCCGAGGTCGATGGCTTGTTCGACGGCCCATTCCGCCGAGGGATTGCCGAACCCGCGAAAGGCGCCGGTAGGAATTTTGTTCGTATAAACCAACTTGGCGTCGATCTTGACGTCGGAATATTTATAACAGGTGTCGTGACGCATGGCGGCAACGCCGGTGATCGCCGGCGCTTTGGCCGAGTAGGCGCCGTTGTCGGCGATGACTTTCAATTCCTTGGCGCGGATGCGGCCGTTTTTTTTGAAGCCCATCTTGACGTTGATTTTCATGAAGACGCGCGGCCGGCAGCCGGCGAGAAATTCTTCTTCCCGCGTGTTGATCAACTTGACCGGCTTGCGCGCTTTCTTAGTTAGCACCGCGGCCACGAGAGCGTTGTTGTCGTCACAGGATTTGCCGCCGAAGCCGCCGCCGACGGCGCTCTGAATGATCCGCACGTCGGTTTCGGGAACGCCCAACGCAGTGGCGATGCGGTACCGCGCGTTAAACAACGTCTGGGTGTTCATGTAGATGGTGTATTTGCCGCTGGTGGCATATTCGGCAACGCTGCCGATGGTCTCGATCGAGCAGTGCCACTGGGGCATGCTGGTGAAGGTGTCTTCGACGATGACGTCGGATTCGGCGAAGGCTTGGGCGACGTTGCCGCGCTCCAAATCCAAATGCATGGCGATGTTGTTCAGCTTGTCGTCGTGCACCAGCGGCGCGCCGTCTTGCATCGCTTCTTCGGCATCGAACACACCCGGAAGCGGCTCCCTATCGACCTCGATCAAGTCGATGGCTTCTTCAGCCGTATCCGCGTCGATGGCCGCCACTGCGGCGACTTCTTCGCCGACGTAGCGGGTTTTACCCACGGAAAGAATATATTGATCGGCAAAGAACGCGCCCCAGGGGCGCTTGATCGTGTCTTCAGCGGTGACGACCGCGCGCACGCCGGGAAGTTTTTCGGCTTTGCTTGTGTCGATGTGGCGGATCCGCGCGTGCGGAAACGGGCTGCGAAGAACTTTGCCGACCAGCATACCGGGAAGATAGATGTCGGCGATGTACTCGGAATCGCCGGTGACCTTGTCGAAGCCTTCGACCCGTTGCACCCGTTTGCCGACGACGGAAAACTTTTCTGCCTGTGTCATAATTAGTATTCTCTACGCCTAAAGACTAGGGTTCTGCGTTCAGACTCCGAACGCGCATTGTCATTTCGACCGAAGGGAGAAATCTTTCTTAGATGTTTTGCTTTCGCTCGGCGTTACGGACAGGACCCGTTACTTGGTATTCTTTGCGCTCTACGCAAGTTATTTCGTGCGAAAAGGTCCTTCGCTGTCACTCAGGACGAATTGATCCGCTGTAAGCGAATCAATTCGTTTTAGCAACCGGTTTGTAAACGTCGAGACTCTGGATTTTCGCCGTAGTCTCGCGTTTGCGAAACGTATAATTGGGATCGGTTTTACCATCAACTACGGCCATGACCGATTCCAAGATCTTATAATAGCCGGTGCAGCGGCAGAGATTGCCCGACATCCATTCTTTAACTTCTTCTTCGCTCGGCTTCGCGTTTTCATCGAGCAGGGCTTTGGCAGCCATGATTTGTCCTGGCGTGCAAATGCCGCATTGAAAACCGCCGTATTCGATAAACGCCTGTTGGAGCGGATGCAGCTTGCCGTCCTTGGCGAGGCCCTCGATGGTCTCGATGTTCTTGCGGTTGCACCCTATCGCCAGCGTCAAACAAGAGCTGACCAATCGGCCGTCGACAATGACGCTGCAAGCGCCACAAACACCGATGCTGCAGCCTTCCTTGGTTCCGGTCAGGCCGAGCTCATCGCGCAACACGTGAAGTAGTAACCGGTTTGGCTCGATCTCGACCTGATGCTCTTCGCCGTTTACATGTAACGTCAGCGCTCGTTTCATGGCGCTGAAAATAGCCTTTGTGAGACTAAGATTCAACTTCTTAGACGGCTAAATTCGCAACCAGAATGCGACTTCATCTGGATGAGTTTTAATTGCTACGTTGATGTCGTGCTTACGATTTGGGCACGTCGCCTGGGTTTTCGGCAATTTCTCGGGCAGAATGCACGCAGTATGTTATTGGCTCGCCGAGATCCCTAAGGATTTTCTGCGAGTATCGATTGCGAGCTAAAATTCGCCCGTGGCGCGCAACTTGCTCTCCAGCGTTCCCCATCAATCAACATCGTTCGTTCGATTCAACAGAGTTAAGTGGCGAAATATGGAGGAGAAGATGGCAATCAAACAGAGACGGCTATCGGCATTCGCGTTCAATGCGCTGGTCTTGCTCGCGCTGAACGGCGCAGCGGCGCTGGCGCAAACCAAGGT
>VBKX01000217.1:2212-13469 GCA_005879435.1 Deltaproteobacteria bacterium | reverse complement strand
GCACCGTTTCATCTCGGCGATGTTCTCATCGGCGCCGATATCCGGCATCACCGCGACGCCGATCAGGCGATCGGGGTCAACGGCGCAATATTCCTCTATGAAGTAATCGTTGAACGCCTTTATGAGCGCGAGTAATGCGTCCTTGTCCTTGATCTTGCTGTTGCGCGCCTCGGTAGCGAATAAAAGCTCGCCGTCGATGCCGTCGGTGTCTTGTTCTTTGAGCCTTTGTTGCGGCGAGCCGGCACCTACCGACCCTTCGAAGTTCAAATGGACCGGATTGAATTCTTCCAATGATTTTCCCGCGAACAAGTTTGTCCCGCGATATTCCAGGGGCTGGCCTTCTTCGACGATGGCGTCCCGACCGTCGGCGAGCTTGATGCGTCGCGGCGCGCGTTCACGAAACTGCGCCGGCACCCGATGCGTCCAGGTTTCCGGCAGGGATTCGAAATGACTATCGGCTGAAAAATGCCGGTATTGACGAGACATTATTCGCCTCCTTACAGCTGGTGCGGAAATACTTTACCTGCAATGGTTTTAAAAATTTTAACGGCAGAAATCGTCGGCAGGATTATCGCGCTCCGCATCTTGATGCGATCGGCGAGCTCCGCCTAGGGAACCAACATCTCTTTCATGATTTTTTCCATCGGTTTGGCCACTTGCTCGGACTGGTCTGGACCGACGATAACCAGTGGTATTCCTCGTTCCTCTAGATTAGACAGCTCGTCGTAGACCGATCTGACACCCTTTCGTCCAGAGACCCGGCCGGTTGCGGCAAGAATTTTTGCGCCCTCAGCCGATTTCATGAAATCGATGAACAGCGCAGCAGCGTGGGGATGCGGCGTATGGGTGTAGACACCGATGGCGCCGCTGATATGCGCCGGCGTCGGATTGGGAAAAACGATCGCCGCCGGGCAACCGTCCTGTTTCATCCGCAATATCCCATCGGGATAAATCTCTACGCCAACTTTGAACTCGCCCGCACACAAAAGTTGCGCTTGTAAAGTATGGCCGCGGCGCACGATAGCTCCATTTTTCATCAAACCATCAACGAAAGCTCGGGTCCTTTGTTCTCCCCAAGCGGTCAACCAGCCCATCAACGCGCGCTCGGGCTCCATATCGATGGAAAGACTGCCTTTCCACTTCGGATCGAAAAGATCGTCGTAACCCTTGGGCGCCTCTTCTTTTCTTACCAGCTTGGTATTGTATGCGATCGTCGAGATGCCCAAACTGTCGGCATGCCAGTACCCATCCTTGTCGGTATATTCTTTTCCGAAATTCGGCGATTCCGGCGAATAATAGCGCGCCCAGATGCCCGAGCGCTTAAGCGTCATGACGTTTTCGGTACCGACCAAAACCGCATCCGTATCCAACTGCCCCGTGCGATGCTCGGTCAGCGTGCGAAAGACCAGCTTGTTGCCGCTGCCGCGCCAGAATTCGGCTTTGATGAACGGGTACTTTTTCATGAATCCAGCGGTGTAGGCGCTCAGCAACGAAGCGGCGGAGATGCCGTAAAACTTAAATGCGCCCTCTTTGCGTGCGCCGTCTTCGAGCCGCTTCTGGCGTTGCTGCGCCGGCAGCTTGTTGATCTCGTTGTAGAGCGCTTCGATCGACGCGCATTGCGCGGTTGAAAACATCGCACAAGTAACGATCAACACCGTGACCGCGCTCGTCAGGAGTTTCCTAGACGCTATTTTCGATCCTCGATCTTCTATGGTCGACCAAACTCACTTCATCGTACCGTGCGGATGATAATCCATCTTGCAGCGTGCGCCGGCGTTCTTCATCGCGACTTCGAACTCGGCATGAACCATCGGATCTTCGTCTTCATATTCGATCTGGTCGCCGCCTTCTTTCACGCTCTTATACACGTACGCTTTCCCACCGGCCTTGGGCTTGTCGCTGCCCCAGCCTATCGCGAGGAAAAAAACCGGCTCGGCACTGCCATTAAAATGTTGGTGAAACCACATTTCAGGCGGTACAAATACGCTGCCGGGTCCCCACTCGACTCGTTCCATCGCCTTGCCTTCTTGCCACATGATCGAATAACCCGTTCCTCTGATGATCAAGACGTGAATGCCGGGGCCGTGCCGATGCGCTTTCTTATATGCGCCGACGCCCCACAGGGAAACGTGCGATTTGACGGTCTGGTTGACCATGCGAAAGACCGTGCTCTTCGCGCCGCCGCCGCGGTCGAAACCGCCGGAATACGTTTGGCACACGCGCACGTCGGCGACGAAGTTCGTCGACCACTGCTGCGCCGGCGCTTTTTGTTTGAAGTAGCCCTCTTCAGCATTATACCGGTCACGAAAGACGAACGGGTTGTCAAAAACAAATTCGTAATTGTTAAAGGTATCGATCACCCGTGGCGCGCTGGTCATGGCGATATAGCGCGCGGAATCCAATCCGGACGCGTTGTGGTGCTCGTGCCACGCATTCATCGGAATAGAAAAGTAACTTCCCTCCTGCCATTCGAAGGTTTCCTTTCTGTTGGGATCGATCCAAACCGACGAAGCGCCCTGGCCCTTGAGAATGTAGATGGTTTCTTCGAATAAGTGACGGTGCGCCTTGAGCGACTTGCCCGGCGGGATTTCAGCGACGTAGGAGTCGTTGAAGCCGCCGGTGCCTTCTAAATTCAGAAACGCCGCCAAGCCGTCGCCACTTGATTTCCACGGATTGAGTTCAAGGTCATACAAATTCTTGATCGCTAAGCCGCGATAGGTCTGCAACCCTTCCGACTCCTTCCACTGCTCGTACGGCGACTTGTAGCCGAGCCGTTCCTTTACTTCTTCTTCTGCTGTTGAGATCGTGTTGGCCATAGACGCAACCTTCCTTTCGATGTTCTACAGTTCCTTTCGACTAATCATTCCAGTGGCAATCGTTCGATTCGAATATCTTTCCTCTCGCCTTCAACGGCCGATCGGATAAATATGATAACGCAAATCAAGGTTTTTCTGCTCACTCAATCTCGCTAATCTTATACAGCCGTAGAGCTGCTTGAGTATTGGGCCAAGTCGACGTCGCCAGTGGAAACTGTGTCGACCAAAGAATGTTATCGCTGCCGATGTAACTCCTCACCCGTAGACTTGCCTGGTCGTACCAACCGACTAAGTAACAGCTGCGCCGGAACAGCTCGGACGGCATCAGATCGTAGCCGTTTTGCGGCAATTGATCGCCCGTCGCCTGGAAGTCCGTGTATTCCAAAAGATACGCGCCCCAGCCGAGCCCGCTCTCGGCCAACACGACTTTGAGACTTGGAAATCGCATGAGAATTTTTGAAATCAGCAGATTCACCAAGACGGAGACCGTACTCGCGGGCCGGGTAATCGCCTGAGACGCGGCGGCAATCGTCGGCGAATAGCCTTCATAGGCGGGAATTTGAATTGCCGCAGACGCCCCGGCATGAAAGCAGATCGGCACACCTAATTCCTGGCAAGCCGTCCACAGCGGGTCGTAGATGGAATCGTTGACATGCGGCACGGCACGCAATTCCATCGGCACCGATGGATAGATCACGCCTCGATGGCCGTTTTTCACGGCGCGTCGAATCTCCTTCACCGCGGCGTCGATCGGAAACAGCGGCGTTAGGCATTGCGGAATGAAGCGATCGCTCACGCTTACCCATTCTTCCATCAGCCAGTCATTGTATGCTTGCACGCAGGCGAGCTCTAACTCAGCGTCCCCGATACGACCGAATATCTGGCCGCCCGATCCCGCCACCGTTGGATAAAGAACGGCGTAATCTATTCCCGCCGCATCCATCACCTTCAATCGTTCCTTTGGATCGTAGACAGAAGCCGGAACCTCTGACCATCGCCGTGGATTTCTCGTTCTATCCGGCATGGCCGCGCCGCAATCCGCGACGCCATCTAACTCAATCTGCCGCCCGTCAACGATCCATTGCTCGGTACCATCGGAATTTTTCTCTAAATACGGGATCCTGCCTCCCCATCTCGCGCGCGACAACCGCTTCGTCCAAACCTCGGGATGTTCTTGCACGTGCTCGTCGACGCTGATGAAAATATTCGCCATCTTCGTTCTGGTATCCCCAAGATGTCATTCTGAGGCAAAGCCGAAGAATCTCGCACTCGGCCGAGATCCTTCACTTCGTTCAGGATGACAGACAATCAAAATTTGCTCGCCAGAGCCTCAAGCTAACCCGTACAGCCTAAGCGCGTTACCGTAACACATCTTTTTACGCTCCTGCTCCGGCACGCCGACAAGCGAGTCTTCGACAAACTTCCACGATTTCGGATAGGTCGCCGCGATGTGCGGATAATCGGACTCCCACATGATGTTGTCGACGCCGACCAATTCGCGCAATTCGATGCCCGCTTTTTCGTACCAGAAATCGACGTAGATCTGGCGGCGGAAAACCTCGCTGGGTTTCGTGCGAATACCTTCTTTCCACAACCGGCGCTGTTGCCACTCATGATCGCAAGCCTCCAGCACGTAGCTCACCCATCCGAAGCCGGTTTCAGCGCACGCCCATTGCAAGCCCGGATAGCGGTCGAGAATGCCGGAGAAAATCAGATTCGGAATAAGCTGCGCCGGCGTTGCGCACAATCGCGCTGTCGATACCGTGTGCGATTCTCGCTTGCTGAAACCGTTCCACTTCGGCAGCGAAAGCTGTTCCGTCAGCCCCGCCGAGCCGTGCCAGTGCATAGGAATTTCCAAGTCCTGGCAGCAAGCCCAAAGCGGCTCCCAGAAAGGATCGTTCATGCGCTTGAGGCCCTTTTTGGTGAACGCCGGCTCAGCGAGCATCACGACGCCGCGATGTCCGCGCTTTACGGCTCGTTCCACTTCAGCGACGACAACGTCGATCTCGCTCATGTAAGGAATAATTGCCACGGGAACGTAACGGTCGCTCACCTCGCGCCATTCCGCCAGAGCATCGTTGTATGCTCGCACGCACGCCAATTCGAATTCGGCGTCGGCCTGAAGAAAAGCGAAATTGGAAACCGGACCATTCGGATAAAGCACTTCTCCGTCGACCCGATCCTCATCCAGAGCTTTCAATCGCTCCGCCGGGTCAAACACGATTCTCGGCACTTCCTTCCAACGCCGCGGATAGTAGCCGCGCTCGACGCCGCCCTCCATCGCCGCAGGGCAATTGCATACCCACTCGCTGCGCACCTTACCGTTGACCATCCAGCGATCGACGGTTTGGCCGTTCTCGTTTACTTCGACGATCTGAGGAATCCGCTCCCTCCACTTTTCCTTTGACAACCGTTTCGTCCACGCGTCGCGATCGAGTTGCGCATGAGAATCACAACTGAACAAGCCGTATTTAATATCCATCGATTCACTCCGTAAGACAGTGGCAAGTCACCTATCACTAGCAAGCTGTTGGTCGACCGACAAGAGCGAGCGTGTCACCCAGCGCTCGCGGTTCGACGCATAGCGCATCAGCTCCGGCCGACACAAGTTCCTCTTTTGATCCGTAGCCCCAAAGGACCCCGATTGAAAAGAGGCGATTGGCCCGAGCGCCCAATACGTCATGCGCTCGATCACCGACCATCACGGTAATTTCCGGCGACAACGATTCCGCTCTGAGCAAATGGGCGAGCAAATCTTTCTTGTCCGTGTTGACGCCATTCAACTCGCTGCCATACACGGCACGGAAGAATCGAGCTAATCCAAAATATTCAACGATGCGGTCGGCAAACACACGCGGCTTCGACGTCGCCAGGAATAACTGCCCGCCATGGTCGCACAGCTCGGCCAGAGCGTCGACGATACCTGGATAGACGCTGTTCTCGAACAGTCCCCTCGCCGCGAACCGTTCTCGGTAAAGCCGCACGGCTTGTTCGACCCGATCTTTGGCTCCTGGACCGAGCAGATTTGAGAAGCTTTCCACTAACGGAGGACCGATCAATCGCTCAAGTCCCCCCGCAGGCGGGGGATTTACGCCGAGCGAATCAAGCGCATGACGAAAACACGCGACGATGCCTTCCTTTGGATCGGTCAGAGTACCGTCGAGATCGAATAACACGTTCATGCGAGCAGTGGTGCTACCGCCCTAAAAATATTTCATTGAACTGCTTGATTTGTTTTCCCGGGTCGCCTTCGTATTTGATCACATGGGGCGTTTGCTCGATCAGTTCAGCGACGCGCTTGGAGTCGGCATCGACGCCGCGACGCAATGGAATTTTGTCGATCTCGCGCAGCGCCTTTTGTCCTTCTTCCGAGAGATAAAAATCGACTAACAGTCTCGCCGCGTTGGCGTGCGGCGCATGCTTTGAAACCGCCACGGAGGATACCGTCGCGAAAGAAGGATCAAGCGGGATCCAGTCCACCGGCCCGTTGCGCTCGCGAATTTTCTCGAGCTTTGTCACTTGCATGAAGGCGACGATCGGAAATTCGCCGGCAGCAAGCAGTTGTGAAATCTTGGTGTAGCCGTTGTGTTGAATGAGGTCTTGTTTGGCAAAACTGCGCATGTAAGCCAGGGCCTTCTCTTCACCCTGCATCTCGCTCATGCCGATCAATGGATTATTCGTGCCCATGTGAAACGCCATCTTACCTTTGAACTCCGGTTTTAGGTAATCAGCATAACTGTGCGGCGCCCTTTTGACGTTGAGCTGCGCTGTGTTTACGCCGGTGACCAGCACATCGGTGGTAATTCCCGACCAAAACCCGTTCGGGTCTATGAAGCCTTTATGAATGTACTTCGCCTCGGAACTGGCATACGGGGCGAGGATGCCCTGCTCGCGCATATAGTTCGGCGAATCCGGAGCGACGCCGTAGACGTCGGTCAAATGCTTGCCGGCGCGAAATTCGGCGATGGCGCGCGATACTAACGTGGAGGCTCCGAGGCGAACGTGGTTGACTTTCAAGAAAGGGTATTTTTTGACGAGAGCCTTCTGGAAAACCTGAAAGTCCGACACAATCATGGTCGTGTAAAGCACGACCTCGCCTTCTTTTTTCGCTTGATCCAGGTCTGCACCGCGAAGTGGCGGCGCACCAAAGACCACAGCCAACAGAAGTAATGCAATGAATTGAATCATAGCATCTCCGTCGAGGCCGAATAACACGGATTATCGATGCATATCACTAAGCAGAGATCCTTCGCTTTGTTCAGGATGACATGCCACGGGTGTCATTCTGAACGCGAAGCGTGAAGAACTTAGAATTCAAACGTGAAAGCAGCAATCCCTTCGACGCTCAAACGTAGTCCGCATGTTCTCCCTGGTGGGTCAGAGATAACCCCAGGTTGTCCATCGCCAACCGCGTGTTGATACCGAGAATCCGCAGCGGCTCGCTGCCCGTATTGAAATATTGATGCCATTGAAACACCGGGATGGACAGCACGTCGAGCGTGTCGAAATTGAACTCTTTGTCCTCGACGATCACCTTGCCTTTGCCGCCGACGATGAGATTGATCTCGTCGTAGAGGTGGCGATGCGCGCCGGAGCGCTTACCTGCCGGGATTTCCGCCATGACAACGCCGAGGGCCTTACTGTGGAAACCGATCCGCGGATCGACTACATATGCGAGTTTGCCCATCGCCGTCGGCTCGAACACGAGGTCCTTTTGCTTCACCAGCACCTTGCTCTTACGGCGCAGCTGCTCTTCGTGCATGGCAAAGGCCACCTGCTCCGCGTACAGTTCGGCGGTGCGATTGCCGGGAATTTTTCCGTTATCGAGCTTCCCGCCGCCGCCCGGAATCAAAGTCTTCCGCGCGTCCTCGCCTTCCTGAGCATAAATCCAAAACTCAGGATAGCGCTCATCTTCGTAGACCGCTTGACCCAACGCCAGGGACAGCGGTCCCGTCGTCGACGCAATGCGCAGCACGGGCTCATCGCCATCGTTGATGTGACGGTGCCATGAAAACATCGGCACGCTCAATAAATCCCCGGGGCCCCAATCGTAACGCTCACCATCAATGATGCTGTGGCCGTGCCCTTTCAAAAAATAAATGATCGCTTCGACGGTGTGACGATGACCGAGCGTGCGCCACTCCTGACCTTCTTCGGTATGCGGCGGGATCACGTCGTACCATAGTCGGTGCGTGTGATTGTTCGAACCCAACCGCGCGTCGACGACGTAAATATGCTTATGCTCGCCCAGTTGCTTCTCTATATCCGGCCATTTGAAAAGGATTTCCTGTCCCTTGCGCCGCCCCTGCTCGTCCTTGGCGAACTTTACGCTGTGCATCGTCAGCTCGGTGTGCCGTTCCTTGATCGACTTGACTTCCATGACATCCTCCCTGTGCGATTGTATCTGTCGCTACCGGCGCTTGCACGCGGCACCGCGATGGACCCGACTGTATCTCAAGGAAATCGGGTTTCCAAGAAATAGCCAATCGGCGACACGGTCTGCAAGAAATCTGCTGTGCTCTCGTAGCAATGCGCTGGCTATCGTTCTTAATCGAAAAGTCGGGTCCGGGCTGCTTCCGAGATCGCCAGCACCGCGGGATGTTTGAGCTTTCGATCCAGTGATATCGCAAAGAATTGTTCGCGCACGGCGCTCACGCGTCCGATCACCTTAACAGTGCTCTGCCGTTGCACTTCGGCGCTGATCACCGACGGAACGAAAAATAGACCAAGACCCCGCTGGCCAAACACCTGGAGCAGAGCGCTATCCTCGCACTCGGCAACGATCACCGGTCGAATGTTTTCCGTTTCGAACCATTGATCCAACGAGCGGCGCACAGCGGTATTATTGGTCGGAAGCAAAAACGGCGCGCCGTCCAGGGACCGGGGAAACTTACCGCGATACGCTATCCGTGAGGACCACGTCGATATCGTGCACCGCCAGCGCCGACAGCAATTCCTTGTTCGTCCCTTCCCGACAAATGATTCGGTGGGAGTCGGTCAAGAGAAGCGCCGGTTCGATCAGCTGATAGGCGACTAACTTGGGCATCACGTCGGCGACGCCGACGGTCAACCGCGCCAGGCGACCTTGCGGGCGGCCTTTCAGAGTTCCCATCATCTCGCGGCCTAACGAAAAGATTTCATCGGCGTAGCGAAACACCACCTTGCCGGTCTCCGTTGGCGTAAGATGACGACCGGTTTTGCGAAAGAGCTTTTCGCCGAGCGACGCTTCCAGCGACTTGAGTTGCGCGCTCACCGTCGCCTGGGTCAGGTGCAACTCCTCAGCGGCATGCGAGACGCTGCCAAGCCGCGCCACCGTCCAGAAGTAAAGCAAGTGATGATAGTTGAGCCATTCCATCGCTGAATATTACTTCGATTTTATCTATGTAACAATAAGAAATTATGAATTTGTCGATATATCAAAATGTGCTTATCTTGATTTCATGAAGTCCTAGTTCCGCTAACAGGAGCGACGAAATCATGAAAACGGCTACGAACCTGGTATCGACGCAGGATGCGTTCAAGCTCTTTGAGCCGGACACGCTGGCGCCTGAGCAGTTTTATGCCACGCTGAGAAGAACTCACTTTGTCGATCCCGAGCGGCGACTGATGGCCGCCCTGCTCGAAGACGCCGTGTCCTGCCTGGCAAGGAATCCGGGCCGATGTTCCCGCCGGCAACGGAAATGTTTTGAGGAAGCGCGGGCGTGGATTCATACCGGCGATGACGAGGATTGGATATTTTCATTCAGCAATGTTTGCGAAACTTTGGGGCTCGACCCCGCCTATCTGCGCCGCGGGTTGAATAGATGGACCGCGTTATTTGAAAACAGCGCGGCGGACAAACCGCGCTTGAAAAAGTATCGATCCGGCGCCCGCCGACGCAGGCTCCGGTTCCAGAAGCATGGCTATCCTTGGATCACGCCCCGATGCTGCTTTCCGGACGGTGGCTGCCATCATGCGGCTCCTTGCACATTTGCTGCGCGCACTTCCATTACTCCCGGTTCGTTCATGTCAAGTTCATCATGCGATCCCATTGACAGCTCCGCCCTGGGAGTTGTAGTTGGAAACAGTCGAAACGGCATGGCGCCGCGGGCGATCTATGGTATCGACGGGTGATTTTCCTGGCGCCGCGATGGGGTTCATCCACAGGGCGAAATGGGAGTTACACAAACGTCATGTCATTTGTTGGCGCCGTAGCCGCTCCGCACTCGCATCTGCAATTATTCACGCGGCCGGCGGAGAACGAAGATTATAGGGCGAAAGTCGCCAGGGGCAGAAAAGCGCTCGGCGTCTTGCGCGAGCGAGTCGAGAAGTCCGGCGCGGACACGATGCTGATCATTCACGACGATCACTTCGTCAATTTTGATTTCCGCTGCTATCCGCCCTTCTGTCTTTTGGTCGGTAAAGAAGCCAGGGGCAGCGGCGTTGTCGATCCCGCGGAGATCGAAAAGATCACCGGCGCGGTCTACCAAAAATACCAGGGCAAGACTTCTTACCGGTCGGCGCCCGCTGGCATGCCGCAGCACGTCTCCGACTGGGAAGGCGGCGACAAGCCCTACGTCTACCGAGTGGACGAGGATCTGAGCGTCCGCATGCTCAAGGACCTGCTCGCGATGGGTTTCGATATGTCCTTTACCACTAACGGCACCATGGACGGCGAGCTCGTGCTAACGCAAAATTTTCTCAATCCTAAGGCCGATAAATCGATCCTGCTGTTTTTCACCAACGGCTACGTGCCGCCGATTCCTTACCCGAGGCGATGCTATGAGCTCGGACGGGCGATTAGAAAGATCATCGACGGATCGGAGCGCAAAGTGCTGGTGCAAGCGAGCGGCGGCATGTCGCACTTTCCCGGAACCCCGCTGTACGGCGAGGTCGACGAAGAATTCGACAACCACGTGCTCGACCTGCTGGCCAAGGGCGAAGCGAGAACGCTAGCGGCTCTGCCGCCCGAAGAGATCCTTCGTAGAGGTAATGGAGAGTTGGTGAACTGGATCATCGCCGCCGGCATCATCGGCGATGACGCCAAGGCCATCGTCGTCGAATATGTTCGACTCTGGCACATCGGTCTCGGGTATGCCTACTGGGAGAGCCGATGACACAGCAAAAACGAGATCTGCTTGGCAGTTTTATCGATGAGGCGAGGCACCTCACGACCCATCTCAATGTTTTTGTCAGCGATATGATTCGAGAAAAAGATCTAGTCCGCCAGCTCGATCGCGAGCCCGATGAACTGGCGGCAAAATACCGCTTCAGCCAGGAGGAGATCACGGCTCTGCGTGAGCGGGATATGCCGAAGCTTTATCGACTGGGATTGCACCCGTTTCTGCTCGTGCGTTTCGCCGGGATGGTGGGCATCCTCGAATACTGGAAAGCGCTCGGCGCGCCCGGCAGAGGAGACGGAACATGACTCGAATGCAGAGCGATGAAGCTGATGCCCGTCA